>JAIROL010000290.1 GCA_031257565.1 Tannerella sp.
TGCGCATGTGTCAGGCGATGTTAATTTTATTGTTTAATGCCTTAAAGATAAGCATTTTATCTGATATATGCAAATTTTATTTTAGATATTTAGGTATTAGTTTAAAATGAAATATCTAATCGCTTTTACCCGTCTTTTTTGACGTTACCATGTCATATATAAAGAGGCAAACTGCCGCCATAACTCCTATGGACAAAATGACAATCCACATACTTGAAGTATTATATGTATTCCAAAGATGATTTGTCAATTCCTGCGCAGACATATTCGCCTGACGGGCTACTTCATTGAAATATTCGTTGGTAGATAATCCGCTCGCAATCTGCAGGCCTTCCTCTGCTGCAAATTTTTCCGTAATAACCACCTTATCCAACATAGATTGATATACATCTCCGGAAATAATCCCGGCAAAAACATTTCCCAGAAAAACCGGTATAAATGAATAACCCATATATAACGCTTTTTTGTCTTTAGGCGCTATACGACCGATATATTCGGTTATTTTAGGCGAGCCCGCCATTTCTCCCAGTGCGAATATAAATATTGCCGCCATCGTAAAAAGTACATTCTGAGAAAACAACGTCAACGACATACCGATCGAACAAACCAGAAAGCCCGTCATCATTGAATTAAGAGGTTTCCAGCGCATAACAATCGTAGAAACTACAATTTGCAGAAGAATAATATAAAGAGCATCCATATTCGTCACAAATTCCGCATCCATAACGCCCGGAGCCGGACTGTAATTTGCACTGACAAAAGGAATATTAGTATCAAAGAAATGATACAATGCACTTGTATCCACCCACTGCGAGATAAAAACAGGAAGAGTAAAAAACAATTGGTTGTACATGGTCCAGAAGCCTGCCGCAATCAAAAGAAAAATAAGAAATTTCAGGTCCTTGAATATACTCGCCATATTGCGGAATATTTCTCCGAACGTCTGAAATAATGATACTCTTTCCTTTATTTCCATTTGTTCTGATTCCTCCGTATGTTCAGGCTCTTTATAAAAAACAAGCGCTATAAAATTCAATAAAATAATTCCTGCCGAAACATAAAAAATCATCTGCGACCGACCTTTGAAAAGAAGCGTGACCATGGGACCGAAAAATGCGCCAATATTGACCATCATATAAAAAATCCCGAACCCGATCGAAGACGTCTCAGGAGTCGTGGTCTTTGCAATTGTCGCAGAGATAACAGGTTTAAACAGCGCCGCTCCCAGCGCCAGGTAAATATACATACTAAAAACCGCTGCGAACGATGATACCTGCGGAAAAAGAGCAAACGCCGAAGCATAAATAATAAAAGCCAGCGTCAACACTTTCTTATATCCGTAACGATCGGCAATAGCGCCGGTCAGTACCGGCAGAAAATAAAGGACGCCTGTCCCAACTCCCATAATCATCCCTTTCTGGCTTTGTGAAAACTCAAGACCACCCATATCCGACGACCCCGTCAGATAATTGGCAAACAACATGAAAAAACCATACCATGCCCAGCGCTCGAATAATTCAATTGTATTGGCAACCCAAAATGTACGCGGAAATTTACTGAATACGTTCATATTTTTTATTTTATAATATTATCACTGGAAGATAAGTCTTTGGATAGAAGCCTGTAAGCAAGCTTTATCAGCGATAGCGATTATGAGTTGGCAACCGCGCCTATTTCTGCGTTTTACGCTGCATTTCCTCAAAAAAGAATCGCTATTCAACGGCTTACCGTACGAGATCGGTCAATATCTGTCGCTTTGCTTCTCTTTTTTTTTGCGACCTTCGATCACTTCATTATCGATTACAAAGCGCTTGTTTTATTTTTAAGCCACGCTTTTTCCTGATCTGATAAATGAGGAGAAAGTTTTTCATAGACTATTTGATGGTAATCATTCAGCCATGCGAGTTCTTCGCTTGTCATCATTTCTTTGATTACCGGAGTCGTATCTATATAACAAAGAGATAATGTTTCGAATTGATAGAAATCGCCATAGTCCGTATTCATCGCGAGTATTGTCAGCATCATATTCTCCGTTCGTACTCCATACTTATGGTCGCGATAAATGCCCGGTTCATTCGTGACAGTCATGCCGAGACGTATCGTTACCGGATTTTCTTCCGGTCGTATGCTATGAAGGCCTTCGTGCACATTCAGGTAATGACCCACGCCATGCCCCGTACCATGTCCGTAATTAATACCATGCTCCCACATGGCCTTACGAGCCAACATATCGATTTGCGAACCTCTTGTGCGGGCAGGAAAAACAGCTTTTGTAAGACCAATCATTCCTTTCAGTACAAGCGTATAATCTTTTTTCATTTCTTCGGTGACCGCTCCTACTGCAACAGTGCGGGTGATATCGGTTGTTCCGTCAAAATATTGTCCGCCGGAATCAATTAACAGCATTCCTTCAGGTTTGACGTCAAGGCAGTTTTCCGCATCCGGATGATAATGATTAATCGCCCCGTTTGCTGCATATCCCGCAATTGTTGAAAAACTTTCCCCGACAAAATTAGCCTGTTTACTTCTGAGTTCCTTTAGTTTCAGACCCACATTATATTCTGTAACCAGTCCTTCCGGAACAGCTTTTTCAAGCCACATAAAAAAACGGGTAAGCGCCACCCCGTCGCGAACCATTACCCGACGGAAACCTTCCGCCTCCGCCCCGTTTTTAATACTCTTCAGCATATCGGCGACGGATAAGGTATCTACCAACCAGTTACGTTTTGCTATTGCATTGTAAACGTTGTAAGACAGTCTGCTACTGTCCAAGCAAACAGACAAATTACATATCTCGGCCAGAAAATCGTTTGTCCGGCTGTAAGCGACAACTTTTATTCCTTCCTTTCGAAGCGATTCGGCAATGGTCAATGAAATTTTATCCGTATCTATAAACAAAATATTTTCATTGCGCGAAACAAAAGCATGCGACACAACCACCGGATTATAGGGGACGTCGCATCCGCGGATGTTAAACAACCAGGCGATTGTATCCGGCGTGCTTATCCATACGGAGTCCGCGCCGACTTTTTCCGCTTCCGCCAGAACGCGTTCAATCTTTTGACGAGCCGCCTCTCCGGTAAACTCAACAGAAAGTAAGGATACCGGATTTTTGGGTAACGCCGGACGATCATTCCATATTTCTTCAAAAGGATCAAAGTCAGAAACAAGCGCTATCTTTTCCGTCTCCAACTCGGACTTCAGTTTCAACGCTTCTTTTGCCGAATATACATTGCCGTCTATTCCCACGCGATCATTATCCGTCAGTTCGATTTTCAGCCAGTCGGGAATACGGATCGTCTCGGGAAGACGATCTTTAAACAAGACCATTTCGCTCCCCGCAAGTTCGTCCGCCGCCTGCAGAAAATAACGCGAATCGGTCCATAATCCGGCTTTATCAAGCGTAACGACAACCGTTCCCGCCGAGCCTGTAAATCCGCTTATCCACCGTCTCGACTCCCGGTATGCCGGTATATATTCACTCATATGCGCATCCGTAGAAGGTATGATGAACGCCTGCAGATTATTTTCTCTCAGGAAATTGCGTAACAGCGCAATCCGATGATTCGTTTGATTTTCCATAATTTATAATATAAAGATCAACAAATATAGCGTAAAATATATTATCTTTGTCATTTAAAAATCAAAATTTATACGTAATTTTATGAATACGATTCGTTTCTGGTTGAAGAACGCACGAACCAGATCGTTGCCGCAAAGCATGTTACCCGCTATTTTAGCCGTTTGCATGGCTTCGCAAAAGGACGGTTTTTCGATCCTGCCGGGGATACTGGCTATTTTAGGCGTTATCGCAGGACATTTGAGCATGAACCTCTTTGACGATTATTTTGATTATAAAGTTAAAAAATCGGATTTCAGGGACCGGATGCAACATCAGGGAATGCGGGCGCGTATATCGAAATGCGCCTATCTGACTTCGGGCGACGCCACGCTGAAACAATTATTTATTGCCTGCTGCGCGTTCGGGTTTACAGCCCTTTCTATCGGGTTTATCCTTTATCTTTATCGCGGCAACATGATTCTGCTGTTGGCTGCACTTACCGGAATATTGGGCATATCCTATTCCGGAGCGCCCTTGCGGTTGTCTTATCACGGATTAGGAGAACTCCTGATAGGGATTATGTTCGGGCCGATGCTGATGACCGGCGTTTTTTATTCGGCGTGCGGCGTTTTCGATTGGTCTGTTATATTTGTCTCCATACCCGTAGGCTTATTAGTCGCCAATATTGTATATACTCACGCCATCATGGATTATGAGCCGGACAAAGCCGTTGGAAAGATGACCTTTGCCGTTTTACTTAAAAACAAAAAATCAATGCTGTTCTGCTTGTCGCTTTTGCTTGTGGCCGCCTTTTCCATTATTATAAGCGGCGTCATAAGCGGTTTTTTATTTCCATATTACCTGTTATCCCTTCTTACGGTACCCATGGCTATAAGTCTCTACCGTCTGATGGTCGAATTTGTACATAATCCCGAACGCAATTTCACGCCGCGTTTCTGGATGGGGCCTATGGGAAACTGGGAACGGATACAGGCTATGGGGATAGACTGGTTTATGATCCGCTGGCTACTGGCGCGTAATATGCTGTCATTCTTTTGCATCATCATCATGATTGTAAGCCTTTTTTCATAAAATCTATGAGATCATTCCTGTACCTGCCCCGGTGGTTCTTTCAGGCGCGCATTCTGGGAATAAAACGTCCGCTGCAAACCGTTTTGTTTGTTTCGGACAAATGTAACCTGGCATGTAAACATTGTTCCGTTTACCGCACAACAAATCCGAATATCAAAACTTATGAACAAGTAAAAGAAGAATTGGAATATTCATACAACGCAGGCTCGCGTTTTGTCGATTTCGAGGGAGGAGAACCGACATTGTGGCATGATGGGGGTAAAGATCTGAATAGCCTGATACGACTATCCAAAAAAATCGGTTTTTATTCGGCAACCATTACTACTAATGCATTTATGCCGTTTGCCGGAAGCGAGGCGGATTCGATATGGGTAAGTCTGGACGGGCTTGGACAATACCATGACGACATACGGGGAAAAGGAGTTTTTGACCGACTGGTAAAACACATAGAGGAGGCCCGTCATCCGCATATCGGCGTAAATATGGTCGTCAACAGCCGCAACTATACTTCCGTTGAAGAAACGATTGAATTTGCCAAAAACAATCCGAATATCCGGGCGATCTCGCTCAATTTCCACAATCCTTATCCGGGTACGGAATACTTATTCCTAGACTGGGAACTACGCGAAAAAGTAATCGACCTTATTATTGAAAAGAAAAAAACCGGATATCCGATTATGAATTCGATATCCGGATTAAAACTAATGAAACATTCCAAGTTCAAAAAGGAATGTTGGGTCAGTAACTTCATCCTGTCCGACGGCCGCAGGCTGCCGGAATGTGCCGGAAAAACAGCCGGATTATGCGATTCGTGCGGGCTATCCATGTCCGGAGAAATGCGAAGCGTTTTCAGCCTGAAACCGGATACGATTTTTGCCGGAATAAAATTAAGAATGTAAAAACGGCCCGGAAATTTATCCGATTAATTCGATAATTTTTAAAAATATATTACTACCTTTGATTCCTTTAATTTTAATCTGATTAGTATATGGGAAGCAGGATTTTTGTATTGGTTTACTTATTATTCGTATCATTTGCAATTGACATGGTAGCGTCGCCGATCGCAAAAGAAAAGCAAATTTACGAATGGCGTATCTATACGCTCAATGGCGACAGTGAAATTTTAGATCGGTTTTTCAAAGAAACCCTGATACCGGCATACAATCGTCAGAACATTTCCGCCGGAGCTTTCACCCTCTATAAAAAAGAGGAAAAAGAGAAACGTTTCCTTTTATTTGTATATCCCAGTCTGGAAACGTACCGGAAAGTGAGAAACGCACTCCTGAATGATGAAATTTTCAGAGAAGAGGCGCTTTCGTTTTTTAATGAAACGGCTCCTAATCCGGTCTATTCGGAATATACGACCTTTCTGTGTGAAGCGTTCGATAAGATACCCGTAATGAAAAAGCCTGACAATGAACGGACTTTATTCGAATTCAGGCTTTATCATAGTCCGAATGAAGATGCGAATCAGCGTAAAATCAAGATGTTCAATACGGAAGAGATCGATCTTTTTGACAAGGTCGGAATCAACTCCGTATGTTACGGCGAAATCATGGCGGGTTCTTCGATGCCTGCGCTGATTTACCTGACATGGTACAAGGATGAAGAGACGCGTAACGAGGCATGGAAAAAATTCGGCGCACATCCGGATTGGGCTGTGATGAAAAAGAAATCCGAATATTCAAATACTGCAACAAATAATCAATCCATCCTGTTAGAGCCATTACCCTATTCTCAATTTTAACGGAATTGCCCATCTTCATTACCCCCAAAAAACCATACTTGACCAAATCAAATTGCATAAGGCGCTGCCTGTTATGGATCATCCTGTTTAACATGCTTACACAGGTAATCGGCGCGTCCGTTAATGTGCAATCCACGATTATGACGTCGAATGACGGACTTGGCAACAATGTTGTACGGCACATTTTTCAGGATAGCAGAGGATTTCTATGGATGAGCACATTAAACGGCCTGACGCGTTATGACGGCCATTCTTTTGTGACTTTCAGGCCCGGAACAGGAGATGAAATATCTTTACTCCGACATCATATCACACGAGTGACGGAAGATTCAAATAATTTTTTATGGATAAACGTTTCCCCGGACTATTTCAGTTGTTATGATTTGAAGAAAGGTTGTTTTGTAGACTTTACCGGATGTGGCGAGTATAACGAGAAATATTTACATAGACTGGAAGTTTCGGATGGCGATAGCTGGTTATGGCATCGTCAAAACGGGGCCAGAAGGGTTTCTTATAAAAACGGACAATTATCGTCGACTGTTTTTAAAAAGGAAAATGGAAAGCTCCCTTCTAATTTCGTAAAACAAATTATAGAAGGGGCTAACGGTTCTGCATGGATTTGTACTGACAGCGGCCTGGTCAAGATTGAGGGTGAAGAATCCCGGATCATCGCGACAGGTATTAATATCTCAGACGCAATAATGTATATGGATACATTGTATTTTGTTACCTCCGAAGCGGAGATTTATAAAGCAGATCCACACGGGGCAAAGGTTGAATACGTTCAGGCGATAGATAAGAAAAACAATTATTTTGATATCATATCCGGTTTTCAGTTACAGGAAGACTGGATCATCCTGACTTCGGAAAAAGGATACGTCTTTCGTTTATCCGAACAAAAGATGGTATCTGATCCGACGATGGATGTTCCCAATGGACGACACATAAAAGATGATCACAACAACCTTTGGATATATGATGACAAAGGATTGATCCGCCATATAAACATAAATACGCGCGCAGTGAAGGATATTCATGTGAAGGCGGATAACAAAATAGCCGAATTGTGGTGTAAAATTATTCAGGATTCAAGAGGGTTATTCTGGATATCTACCTTCGGAGACGGACTTTACATATATAATCCGGTTACGGAGGAAATGACGCATTTCACTTATGAGACAGGAGGCGTCAATCATATTTGCTCCAACACCCTGACTTCCGTGATGGAAGACCGCTCCGGCGGAATTTGGATAACATCCGAACCATCCGGAGTTTCCCGCGTTCAGGTTCTGAATGACGGAGCCTCTTATATTTACCCGGAAAAAAAGAGCCGGATAGATCAGATGAATACAGTTCGCGCCATTGCCCGTATGCGTAACGGCGAAATATGGCTGAGCAATCGCAACAATGAAGCGTATATCTATGACGAAAACATGGAAAATAAACTCCGCACATTACATTTCCCATCACGAATATATAAAATATTTGAAGACAGAAGCGGTAAAATATGGCTGGGCAGTCGCGGAAGCGGACTTTGTATCGATGAAGTATGGTATACGAAGCAGCCGGAAAATCCCCAGTCAATATCCAATAATAATATTTATGATATATTCTGCGACTACAAACAGCGCATGTGGGTTGCCACCTTTGGCGGCGGTCTGAACCTGGCAATTCCGGAGGACAACAGATACAAATTCAAATCATTTCTGAGGGACAATTACAATATGCAATTTGTCCGGTTCATAGCAAGCGATAAAAATAACTGGATGTGGATTGGCAGCAATGACGGCATTTGCGTCTTCCACCCCGATTCGCTGATAAAATCCCCCGATAACTATTACAAATATAATTATAACGGTAAACTGTTGGGTAATGAAGTCAAATATATTTTATGCGACAGGAAGGGACAAATGTGGATCGGCACATTAGGCGGGGGCTTGAGTTTGTGCGTTCCTGACGGCGATTACGGGAATTTATCCTTTAAACACTATACGACAGGCAATGGACTGGTGGGTAATGACGTGCAGGCTATCGCAGAAGACCGCGAAGGAACGTTGTGGATAGCCACAGAATACGGAATTTCACATTTCTCCCCGGAGACGGAGTCTTTTGAGAACTTTTTCTTTTCCACCATAGCGCAAGGAAACGTATACAGTGAAAGTACAACCTGCAATTTGCCGGATGACCGGCTACTCTTCGGAAGCAGCCACGGAATGGTAATTATTGATCCGGAAAAAGTGAAATCTCTGCATACCGCTTCGGGAGTAGCGCTTACCGGATTAAAGATAAACGGAGCCAATATGTCGCCGGACACCGAAGATTCTCCGCTAACGGACGCCATAAGCTATACGGATGAAGTTGAATTAAAGCATTACCAGAATTCATTTGTTGTCGAATTTTCAGCCTTTGATTATTCCATTACAAATAGCGCTAAATACATGTACAAACTGACGCCTTTCGATAACGACTGGAATACGCCCTCTTCGCTGAATTTTGCCACCTATAAAAAACTTCCTCCCGGAACTTATCGCTTACATGTAAAGGCCTGCAATTCAGCCGGTATATGGAGCGACAAAGAAGTCGCGCTCGGAATAATTATAAAACCGCCACACTGGAAATCGCCTGTTGCCTATATTATATATCTCTTATCCCTTGGCATATTATTATATACCGCCTATCATCTTATACGGAAATTCAATGCTTTACAAAACCGGATTCAGGTTGAAAATCAACTGACCGAGTATAAAATAATGTTTTTTACAAATATTTCGCATGAATTTCGTACGTCGTTAACGCTGATACAGGGCGCATTGGAGAAAATTGAAAATGCGAGCCGCGCTTCAGAAGAAATGGCTTATCCGATACGTCTGATGAATAAAAGCACGAACCGGATGCTGCGTTTGATTAACCAACTGCTGGAATTTCGTAAGATGCAGAACAATAAATTAACATTGATGCTGGAGGAAACGGAAGTTATTTCTTTTCTGCAGGAAATCACCCAAAATTTTGAAGACATGGCGAATGAAAAAAATATAGACTTCCGCTTTGAATATCCGGCTGATAAGTTTAACATGTTTGTCGACAGGGGAAAATTAGATAAAATTGTATATAATCTTCTCTCCAACGCGTTTAAATATACGCCTGACGGAGGAAAAATATTGTTCAAAGCTCTCATTAATGAAGAAAACAAAAAACTCATTTTTTCAGTCAATGATACCGGAATAGGCATATCCAAAGAAAAGCGACAAGAGTTATTCTCCCGTTTTATGCAAAGTAATTTTTCACACGATAGCGTAGGTATCGGACTGCATCTGACTTATGAGCTGGTAAATGTGCATAAGGGAAATATTACTTATCATGAAAATGCGGGAGGCGGCTCTGTCTTTACGGTTTCACTACCCCTGGACACATCGCAGTACGAAGGAAAAGATTTTATAATTTCAGGTAGTATACAGGAAGAACCTTTTGACCATGAAAAACCGGAAGGGCGCACAACTATGAATCATTTGTCCGCATCCGGAGACGTGCCTGAAAAGAAAAAGGTATTACTGATAGAAGATGATAACGACGTAAGTAAGTTTCTGGAAACAGAACTAAACCGTTATTTTGATGTTATAACGGCTTCGGATGGTCTTTCCGGATTAGATAAAGCACAAAATATGGGACCTGATCTCATTATTTGCGATGTGTTGATGCCGGGAATGAACGGCTTCGATGTTACCCGCAAGCTGAAAACGGATTTCATGACCTGCCACATTCCGGTTATTCTTCTGACAGCCATGAGCGCTTCCGAAAATCAACTGGAAGGCATAGAGTGCGGAGCCGACGCCTACATCACGAAACCGTTTAGTCCTAAATTATTGTTAGTTAGCCTCTTCCGGTTAATTGAACAACACGAAAAGCTACGCAATAAATTTTCAAATGATCCGACCCTGATGAATCCAATTCTTTCTTCTGCCGATCCGGATCGGAAGTTTGCAGAAAAATTGTCTGCAATTATGGAAAAGCAATATGCCAACCCGGATTTCACAATTGACGATTTCGCCGCCGAATTCAAATTAGGACGCACCGTCTTTTTCCGTAAAGTAAAAGGCGTAACCGGATACACTCCAAATGAATATATACGCGTTATACGTATGAAGAAAGCAATCAAACTCCTGCAGGATGGCCGTTATAACGTGAGTGAAATCACTTATATGATAGGAATGAAAGACCCCCATTATTTCAGCCGGAGTTTTAAAGAACAGTTTGGATTCGCTCCTTCAGCTTATTTACACGGTAATGGTAACAAAGTGAATGAAGAATAAAGTAAAGATTACCCTGATAAAGTTACCAACATAATTAAACAACATCCATATCCCCGTAAATGCAGTTTTGTTCACAAACCTGTATTATTGTACACCCGCAAAAAATCACGGACGATTCTCCACGAAGATGTACTTATTTTCACCTTTTACAACTCTCCGAATGTTGCATTTTTTATATTTCAAAAATACTTTTGTACAACTATTTTTGAAAAAATTATTATATTATATTTATTAATCTATTATCTTATGAAAAATATGCAAAAGAAACGTCGGACAATTTTTCTTAAAGAGAAATTATCCAAGCTGTTATTCTCTACCTTATTTTTAATAACAGTATCCGCTTTATCCGCTCAGGTTAAGACTATTTCCGGAATGATAACCAATAATTTCGGCGAACCAATCGGCGGAGTAAGCGTTGTAGTTGTCGGGACTACAAATGGAGATATTACAAACATGGAAGGAAAATTCACCTTGTCGAATGTAGCCGAGAATGCTACGTTGAAGATCAGTTACATTGGCTATGCGCCACAAATAGTCAGCGTAAAAGGACAGCGTACATTCAATATTACATTGTTTGAAGACGAACAGCAATTGGAGGAGGTCGTAATCATTGGTTACGGTACGATGAAGAAAAGCTCAGTCACATCAGCCATATCCAAAATGGATTCGAAAGCAATCGAAAACCGTCCGTTGGCGCGTGCGGAAACGGCGCTACAGGGACAATTAGCCGGCGTTACGGTTCGTATAACCACCGGCGAACCGGGTGCGGATATGCAGATACGCGTGCGTGGAGCAGCTTCCGTAAACGCCAGTTCAGACCCGTTATATGTAGTTGACGGCGTCCCTATCGCCACATTGAGCGGCATCAACCCTGCCGATATCGAATCGATAGAAGTGTTGAAAGACGCGGCGTCTTCCGCTATCTATGGTTCCAGAGGATCGAATGGGGTCGTTATTGTTTCTACAAAAAAGGGCAAAAGCGGCAAACCTCAGATTTCATTCAATGCCAGCTACGGCGTTCAGTCGCTTGAAAAGAAAATGGATATTCTAAGCGCCGTCGAATGGATGGAATTCCGCACAAAATGGAATGACGCAAGCTACCTCGCAGCGGCCAAATCAAAAGGCGTAGCGGCAAGCGTTAGCGATTCCAACGCAGAACGCCTCTCAAAATTAGGCCTTACCGCAGCCAACTACAACTATGTATTAGATGAACGTTGGTTCAATTATATGAGCGACGAAATGAGATCGACCCATACCTACACCCCGACTTCGGAAGGATTAAGTCTATTGGACTGGCAGGATGAATTCTACAATGATGCGGCTATTCAGGACTATAACATAACCGTATCGGGAGGCAGTGAAAACACGAAGTATATGTTCTCGGGAGGTTATTTGAACCAGGACGGACTTGCCACCGGAACATCTTATGAAAGAGCGGCCTTCCGTGCTAATATTGAATCCGTAATCAACAAATACATCTCTGCGGGGATTTCCATTGCGCCGACTTACGCCAAAGGCGAAGGCTCGGGAAGAGCGAATGGTAAGGATAGCCGCTCACATCACGTACTGGTCTCGACGCCGGTATCCGGACCCGGCGTAGGATATATGACAAATGTAGAACCGAACGATCGTTACCTCTGGGCAGGCAGTACTTCCAGTCCGACTTATTTCATGGATAAGAACATCCGCAAAGACGAAATGGTACGCCTCATCGGAAACGCGTTTGTACGCATAACGCCGCTCGAAGGGCTTCGCGTCGAATTATCGGCGTCAGCCAACTATTACGACCTGGAGGGCGCTACTTATACATTCTCCGGTACGGGAAGTTCGTGGGCGCAGGGAGAAGGAGCCAACTCTTCCGGCGGACACAACACGGAACGCAGATGGAGTACGCTTATACAGGCGCTGGCAAACTATGACCGTACATTCGGAAAACACACAGTCGGCGCAATGCTCGGAACGTCGACCGAAGAAACAAATATCGGCTTCAAGACTGACCAGACATTCAACAAACCGTTCCCGAACGATGCAATCATTTATTCGTTTGACGGTTCGAAGGTCGCGATAGGTACCGACAAAGTAACACAGTCTACTCCAAATAAACTGGCCTCCATATTCAGTCGTTTAAGCTATAATTACGATGAACGTTATATGATCTCCGGCAGCTTGCGTTACGATGGCGGTTCTATCTTCGGAGCGAACAACAAATGGGGACTGTTTCCTGCCGTTTCCGGAGGTTGGTTGATTTCCAACGAACAATTCTTCAAAGACTTTAACCTTCATTGGCTTAATTTATTAAAATTGAGGGGAAGTTACGGCGTAACCGGTAATAACTCTATCAGTAACACGGCTGCCTATCCTTCCCTGACAGCCGTAACTTATGGCGGTAGCGCCGGATACAATGCAAATTCATTAGGAAACGCAGACCTTGGATGGGAAAAAACACATAGCACGGATGTGGCAGTCGACTTCGGATTCCTGAAAAACAGAATTCAATTGTCATTAGACTGGTATACCAAGACTACCAAAGACCTGTTATATCAGGTACCGTCGATGGGCGCCTCCGGATTTACCACCGTATGGGCTAATTTAGGAGAAATCTATAACCGGGGATTTGAAGTAGAATTGAATACGGCCAATCTAAACGGACAATTTAAATGGAATACATCCCTCAACGTCTCATACAATAAAAATGAAGTCAAATCGCTGGGCGTCGACGATACGCCGATTTATTCCGGCTTTGACGGGAACAATCCTTCCAACGTGTTGATAGTTGGAAAACCGATTAATACATTCTACATGTACGACGCGATCGGCGTATGGAAAACACAAAAGGAAATTGACGATTACAGCGCTGCCCACAACGGCGCTGCGGTTACATTCGAAGGCAAGACCATCGTTCCCGGCGATATCCGTTACCGTGACGTAAACAACGACGGTAAATACGATAAGGATAACGACAGGGATTATTCAGGAAGTCCGACGCCTAAATTCGTATATGGTATGACAAACACATTCTCTTACAAGAATTTTGATTTATCCATCTTATTGACAGCGCAGACCGGAGGTAAGATTTTCGGGGTTTTCGGCCGTGCGAACGACCGTCCGAGCATGGGTGCGAGCAGCAATGCAATGGGCCGCTGGAGAGACGCCTGGTGGTCGGAAGAGGAACAAGGGAATGGCAATGTGCCTTACATCCTGAGTACAACGACCGGAACGACGCTTGATTCACGTTGGCTTTATTCCTCCGATTATTTGCGCATTAAAAATTTAACTTTCGGTTATAAACTTCCGATCGATCCTGAAATTATTTCTTCTGCCAGAATTTATTTGTCTATCGAAAATCTGGCCAAATGGGACAATTACTATGGCGGTTACTCGCCTGAAGCGGCAAATACCGGCGCCAGTACTTCTCCGGGCGGACAAAGCGCATTGGGACTCGACTATAGCGGTTATCCGCTAGCCCGTATTTTTACTTTAGGCGTAAATATTACTTTCTAACTTTCAAATTCTTTATGTATGAAAACTTCTTTATGTATGAAAACAATAATCAATATCAAAAATATCATAGCGGCAGTCGTTATTTTGCTTGCCGCTACTTCCTGCGATGATTTTCTGAATACGCCGCCGGCTGATCTGCTCAGCTCCGAAGGTTTCTACCAAACGCCGTCCCAGTCGGAACAAGGCGTTATCGGCGTATATGCAGGACTCCGGTTTCTATCTAATGACGAGTATCTATACATGTCGGAATGTCGTTCGGACAATACCTGGATAGAGCCTCTGTCAAACGCTCTCAGGGATTATTGCGAAATTGGCACATTCCGGGCGGGTAACGACCTTTATACGATCAATAGCGCATGGGAGAAATGGTATAAAGTGATTTATGACGCCAATGTGGCGCTTGTAAAAATTCCGGATTGTGATTTTGGCTCCAATACGGCCATGAAAGACCAGTTTCTGGGCGAAGTGCACTTCCTCCGGGGATGGGCGTATTTTGAATTGGTACGGTTATTCGGAAATATTCCGGTCATCGATTCGCCGATGTCTCCTTCGGAAGTAAAAAACGTAGCCCAATCTTCAGCGCGGGAGGTCTACGACAAAGTAATCATACCCGACCTGACTACGGCAAAATCGAAATTGCCTGTCAGCGCAAAGATGGTAAACAGCAATAACGCCTCGATTGCCAAAAGCGGACGCGCCGACCAGATTGCGGCTCAGGCCATGCTTGCGCGCGTTTATATGACAATGGCCGGATTCCCGCTCAATGACAATTCGGCTTTAAGCCTTGCCGAAACCGAACTGAAAGCGGTGATCAGCTATTCCGAAAACAATGGAAATAAATTCTGGGCGCCCGACAGCGCCGAATGGCGGAAGCAATGGATGCCGACAGACGAATACTTCAATAAATATTCGATCTTCGCAATACAGTACCGCAACGGAGGAACAGGAAATCCTGCTATTTTTTACTACAGCCCGGCGCTTCCGCCTTCATATACAAGCATAAGGATATTCGGCAATTCCATTTGGGTAGAAAAAAGCCTGATGTACGAATTTGACCGGACTTATGAAGTAAACGGCGAAACCCGCACAGACGCCAGAGGAATTGGTTATTCCATTATCACCGGATATGACGCCGAGCCGAACAATCCCGCATATTCACAGCAAACTGAAGAATTGACGCTTCCGGATGGCAGCGTAGTCGATGTTTTTACCCACACAATGATTTATAAATACCTGCCGACAAAGAGAAAGATAGCGGCGCTGGGCATGTCTATTGATGCGGAAGCCAATATGATCGATTATGAAGACTGGGCTGTTAATTATCCGGTCATCCGTTATGAAGATATCCTTCTGATGTATGCCGAAATACTGGCTTCCAAAGATATTTCCGGGGCCATGAACATTGTAAACAGGATACGTGAAAGGGCCGGTTGTTCGCCGGAAACGGCATCTACGCCGGCTGACGCGCTGGAACTCGTCAAACGCGAACGTCGTATCGAACTGATCGGAGAAGGCGTTCGCTGGTTTGATCTGATACGCTGGAACCAGTGGCAATCTGCTATTACAAGCATGTTCGACCGCTACAACAATCCGGACGGAACAGACAAAAATAATGTAAAAAACGGACGTCACCTGTATCCCATTCCATTGAATCAAATGAATGTAAAACCAGGATTCTATCAACAAAACGAAGGCTATTAAAATAAAAGACCTGCTGAAAGCAGCATGCTACTTTCAGCATTTAGTTGGAAGCAAATGCCCCTCAACGTTTACGCTGAAAAAAGGATTTCATTTCGGCGGCACATTCTTCTTCCATGACGCCGCTGCGGACTTCCGTTTTGGGGTGCAGGGCGTTGGGGGCATGTCCGGTAAAGCCTCGTTTTTCGTCCGGCGTACCATAGACGACGGCAGAGAGTTGCGACCAACCGATAGCTCCGGCGCACATTACGCAAGGTTCTACCGTTACATACAAGCGGCAATCCGTCAGATATTTAGCGCCCATAGCGCCTGTTGCGGACGTTATGACAAGCATTTCGGCATGAGCAGTCGGATCGTTCAGGCGTTCGGTCTGATTATGGGCGCGTGCGATTATACGGTCGCCGCATACGATTACGGCGCCTACGGGGACCTCGTCTTCCTCCGCAGCAATATGCGCTTCGGCAAGCGCTTGTTTCATAAAATATTCATCAGAAAAAGGCTTTCTCATCGCCGCATCTCGTTTTCATTAAACAATGTCGGATAATCCTCTTCCATGATCTTCCATATATGAGCAAGAATAGTGGTACGATACCAATTTGATTTATTCGTAATTTTATATTTATGCAAATATCGTTCGATAGCATTATATTCCGTATCATTCAGCATAAAAGCAATGCGATGTTCACGCTTCGCATCATTTTTCGACAATCCTTTTTTCTTTTGCCGACCTTTCCTCAATTGCTTTTCTTTCATCGTTTCAGGCGTTTCTATTCGAGGCCAAAGATAATACAAGCCGAGCGGAAATACAAACAAATCGCCTGTTGTTCCAGGGTCGGCGCATCTAATTTCAGAGTTCCTGACCTGTAAAATCTAACATCTTAAAAATAAGCAAGAAACAAAAAAGTTGTTGGGAAAAGAAAGCAGCAATTCAGGGAGAAAAAAAGATAAAGAATAAATACTTGAAAATAAATACGATATAACATTAGGAAAAATAAAAATTTCCGGCTAAATTTGCATCCGGAACACAAGGCAGGGGCCTCGGCCCCTGAGTTATGGAGGCTGAGCTTTTAACTACAGTGTTCTTTCATATTAGAAAAAATTAAAGCCGCTTGGAGGTTGTGAAACCGCGCCTTGCGGCTGTTGTTTTTTACTGCTGCAAAGTTAATAATAATTCATTGAAATACAAATAAATAATGTCATTTTTTACGTATCCGTGCTATTTTTTTACACTTTTTCCCATCCTCATAGAAAGAACAGGAAAAAACAAACAGTTTAGCCTCTCAATCCGAAAGCGTATTGAGGGAATACCAACGGGTGGTCAAACATCGTTTCCCCGATTTGTTGAGAAAGTTTTCACAAATGCCCGACCCACGCAAACACAGGGAATACGGGATGGATAAAATTCTGACGGGTGCAACCGGGATGTTCATGCTGAAACAGGATTCCCGTAACAGTATGAACAACAAATGGAAAGATGATATACTTCACGCGGCGTAATTTTGTGAGATGCAATCATGTTCAAAAAGTTGAAAATTCAGGGATAAAAGATTGAATAAATGATTGTGATAATTCTCATTAATTGTATCAAAAAAGCC
>JAIROL010000150.1 GCA_031257565.1 Tannerella sp.
AAGATACCCCAAAAATGGTAAAATCAAACAAAATCGCCGTAAAAATATCAGAATTTTTTATGGCCATAGCAATTCTATCAATTTTGCACATTGAGTGTCGCAAACAAAAAAATATTACCTTTCTTCTATAAATTCAATCCAATCATCCTTCCATAATGCATAATTTTGCCTGAAGTTGTCGTTAAAGGAAATATTCCCTTGTATACGGCAAAACAAGACAGGATCACAATTTATCCGATGTTTTGGCAGCAATTAGATGCCTCAAACTTTCGTCCGGATATTCCGGTTAGCTATCCATTTTTCCTTGTACTTATCAGTCAAATCTTTGTAAGTCGTTATCAAATGGCGGATTACTGCGCTGTCGGAGTTTTTATTTGTCAAAACTTTCAGTTCGGATAACATTTTTGATTCTTCTTCGCTGATTCTCAATGTGAATTTTCTTTCTTACATGTTGTTCATTTTTTTGTTGTTCTATGATCTTTATGTATTTGTAAAAGGTGCGTAATGACATATTTAGTGTTTCGCATATTTTTCTTACAGGATATGTCGGGTCTTTGGAGTGGTACATCTTATATGCCGTTTGCGCCGTTTTTTTTGCTTCGTCGGAGATGCCGGCAGGGCGGCCTAACCGGCGACCCTGTTCGCGGGCGAGACGGATGCTTTCGGCAACCCGTTCGCGCTTGAGTTCGATCTCCAGTTCGGTCAGGATGGAGAAAATGGGGATTAGTATTTTACCTGTCGGCATTGATGTGTCGATGTTTTGTACCATGGCGCTCAGAGAGGCTCCACGGTCATGGATTTTTTTGATGTTGTCTAGTACTTCAAACATGGTACGGCCAAGGCGATCAAGTGCCCAAACGTAGAGGGTGTCGCCTGCCCGAAGATCATCCAGGGCCTGTGTGAGTTCAGGACGTTCCTTGAAGGCGGTTTTTTTTTCCTGATAGATTTTTTCGCAGCCTTCTTTGCGGAAGGCTTCCAGTTGCATGTCCAAATTTTGCTGTCGGGCGCTGACGCGGGCGTATCCTATTTTCATGTGTACATTATTTAATTTTTAACATTTCGGTAACATAGAACTCACAGCATGTTCATAACTCTTTGGCGTTAGCCGTTTTGCATGTTCGTTTCATGTGTATGACTATTTTATTAGTTGACAGGAACATCTGCAACAACTTTAAGAAATACTTCATTCATGGAAGGTAACTCTTCCGTGAATGAAAATATTTCATGTTGTTTTGTCAGAATATTCAGCAATTCCGAATTACTGATTTCTTTTTCTTTGCGAATACGCACATTCAACGTATGATTCGCCCCCGGTATCTCCGAAATAACAGTATAAATATCAGGAGAAACCATAAACCTGTCATTCAGGACATTCACATTAAATGTGTTTGATTTAAAACGGTTACGGACTTCATCAACATGACCGGACAACACAACTTCCGACTTGTTTATCAAAGCTATATCATCACATATCTCCTCTACTGAAGCCATATTATGAGTAGAAAAAATGATCGTACGACCAAGATCTTTCAATTCGAGAATTTCTTTTTTCAGTTGTTCTGTATTTACCGGATCAAAACCGCTGAAAGGTTCATCAAATATCAACAATTCCGGCTCATGAACTATTGTCACAATAAACTGGACTTTCTGTTGCATCCCTTTTGATAATTCTTCCAGCTTCTTATTCCACCATTGCATAATACCGAACTTGTCAAACCAAATCGTCAGGCGACGCCGGGCCTCTGTAGCCGTAAGCCCCTTTAGTTGAGCCAGATAGATCGCCTGCTCGCCGACTTTCATTTTTTTATACAATCCCCGTTCTTCCGGCAAATACCCTATACGATAGATATCTGAAGGCTGTGACTGTCGCCCGTCAATCAGCGTCTCGCCACTGTCCGGAGCGGTTATCCGGTTAATAATACGTATTAAAGTTGTCTTTCCCGCGCCGTTAGGTCCCAGCAAACCGAAAATCTTTCCCCGCGGAACACGGATACTTACCTTATTTAATGCACGGTGATTTGCATATTGTTTAACAACGTCTTTTACTTCTAAAAAATACATAGCTATCTAATTTATAATAAAAAATTCATTTACCCATACCGGTGACGATCCTGTCCCCAAGCTCCCGGCTCAACAAACGCTTAATTTTATCCAATTCCATTCGTTTTTTCAACAACCCCGTCACCTTTTCTTCATCCGATTGATATTCTTTTATCTGTTTGTTTATTTCATCTATTTCATGTTTAACATGAGCATTTTTCAATACAAAAATGTCATGAATAACCCAACGCTCTATTTGCTCGCGCTCTTTTTCCTTCTTTCGAGCCTCATCTTCCACCCTTTGCTGTTCTTCTGTCAAAGCAGTCTGCTTCAGGGCAACATTATCCTGACTTCCGAAATATTTACTTAACTGATATTTACTACTCATCATATCCGCAGCCAATTCGCTAATTTCAAGATCAGTATGGGTCAAAAAATAATGAGAGGCCACAAAATTTTCATCTTTGCACCGGGCAACAGCTTCATCCAGCATCTGTTTATATACAGGCAAATGAATTTCAATATCATCCTGATCTAATTCCGACTGTATATATTCCGCAACTTTCACAACTTGCTTTATCTTTTCATCGCCATCCGCGACTTCCGTCAAAAAAAGGACGCGTTCGCCATAACGGACAATATATCGTACCAAAGCTGATTCAAACTTTTTAAAAGAAGAATGCTTAGAACGTATTTTTCTCGTAACCTCGGCAACCTCGTCCTTCCGGCCGTCACCTGTAGCAGTTTCTGCCGATAAAGTATCTTCTTTCGAAGGAGGATACTGCGGCGAAGCGTTTTGCTCACGTTCTTTTATCAACTGCGCAGCGCTTTTTTTACGGCTTCGTATCTTTATTACCTCATCCATCAAAACCTGTTCTCTCTCGTCCAAAAGATGACTACACTCCTTTATATAAACGGAACGAACAATATGATCGGGAATAACGGAAACGGATTCCATCATATCCTTAATAAGATTTGCTCTTTTCATCGGATCACTGCCTGCGTCTTTCAACAACAAATCAGCCTTGAAGCGTATAAAATCCACCTCATGCTCTTTGATATAAAGCGTAAAATCAAACGAGTTATGCGAACGGGCGAATGAATCCGGATCTTCGCCTTCGGGCAGAAGAACGATTTTTACATTCATTCCCTCTTCAAGCAACATGTCAATACCACGAATAGCCGCCTTTATTCCGGCCGCATCGCCATCATACAATACGGTTATATTGTTTGTAAAACGACGAATAAGACGAATCTGTCCATGCGTAAGAGAGGTTCCCGACGATGCCACGACATTCTCTACTCCTGTCTGATGCATTGATATAACATCCGTATATCCCTCTACCAGATAACATTTATCTGTTTTTACAATCGCCTGCCTGGAAAAGTAAATGCCATATAACTCATAACTCTTATGATAAATTTCACTGTCCGGAGAATTGACATATTTTGCAGCTTTATCATTCTTACTTAAGATACGTCCCCCAAAAGCCACGACTTTCCCACTCAGCGTATGTATCGGAAATATAACGCGTCCGTGAAAACGGTCGGCAACAGTACCGTCGTCACGCTTGTAAACAAGTCCTGTCTTCAGAAGATATGACTCGTTAAAACCCTGTTTCATCGCATCGCGATATAAATCGTCACGTTTACCAAGACCGTATCCCAATTGAAATTTACGAATTATATCTTCACGAAAACCACGCTCAACAAAATAAGGCATTCCGATACTCTGTCCTTCTTGATGCTTATATAAACGCGACGTGAAAAATTTCTGAGCCCAGCTATTCACAACCATCATACTTTCCCGATCGCTTCTCATTTGCTTTTCTTCGTCAGAAAACTCGCGTTCTTTTATTTCAATGCCGTACTTCCTGGCCAGATGATGCAGCGCTTCATAATAAGAAACCTGCTCATGCTTCATGATAAACTGAACGGAGGTTCCTCCTTCCCCACAGGCAAAACATTTGCATATATTCTTTGAAGGAGAAACATAGAAAGACGGAGTCGAATCCTCATGAAAAGGACACAAACCGACATAGTTCACGCCTCTCTTCTTAAGAGTAACAAAATCAGACACGACGTCCACAATCTGCGCCGCATCATATATTTTATCTATTGTGAGTTTATCTACCATCTTTTTTTGAAAGCACAAAAATAATAAATAATAATAAAGCCCGTTTGCAATGTATCAAATAGTTTTAAACAAATTGTTAATCTTTTATTCCTTTAAACAACAAAACACAATCAACAACAATCGCTTTGAGGGCAACTTTGCGGAGAATTTTGAGCGGCTGTTCGCCTGTCGCCTGCCTCATCAGGACACGATCAGCGACGTCTTGCGGGAAGTGGACAGCGATGAGTTGGAGGAGGTCAAGATGCAGTTGGCCGGCAACTTTTTCGAGCAGAAGTTTTTACGGCCTTACCGGTTACTCCGGCAAATATTATCTGATAGCCGTTGATGCCACCGGCGTAGTGTCGTTCGACCATCCGCATTGTGAACACTGCTTAGTCATGGAAACTAAAAACACAACCAAATGGTATCGCTATGTGCTTGAAGCAAAACTTGTTACTGAAAACGGACTGTGTATTTCGCCTGCTACCGGATGGATAGAAAACCCGTCGGGCGAGTATGACAAACAGGACTGCGAACGAAAAGCTTTTGCCCGCCTGAGCGAAAAAATCAAAAAACATTTCCCTCGCCTGCCCCTTTGCATCCTTGCCGACAGGCTTTACCCTTATGCCGACGTCTTTGGTATTTGCGAACAAAACGACTGGGAATTTATCTTCGTTTTGCAGGATAAATCGCTCAAATCGGTACAGGAAGAATTAATCCTTCCAAGACGGCAAAAACCGAACCTGCAAACCCAAAAGGTCGACCACAATTATTGGATTGATTCCAGTTATCACTTCGTTAACGATATTGTCTATCAGAATAAATACACATTAAACTGGTTACAGTGTACTGAAAAACGAACGGAAAGAACAGCGACAGGGAAGAAGACAGAGAGAGAAAAAAAGACGTCGACTTCAAATTTTGAGTACGTTACAAACATCCGTCTGGCCACTGATATCTTACCCGCCATAGCAACCTCCGGAAGGCTGAGGTGGAAGATTGAAAATGAGGGATTTAATACGAAGAAAAACAACGGATACGGGTTGCAGCACAAATACAGTCGCGTTTCATACACGGCGATGAAAAATTATTATACCCTGCTGCAGATCGCCCATCTTATCAATCAGCTTACCGAAAAAAGCAGAGCCGTCGTCGAACTGCTCAAGATACATTCCAAAAGAACGCTCAAACATCTGTGGAATCTCATGACCGATGCACTCATTTGGTGTGTTGTCATAACGGAAAACGCAGACGTCAAAATTTGCGGCCCTGCACCATAGCAGGCCGCCTTACGGATTGATAGCCGTCGTGGAGATAACTTGCTCCCCAAATCAAGTCGTAACTTCTTATAAATCATATTTTAATAAAACAGACACTTGACTTAATTTGTTGGAATCGCACTTTTATCGTTTGCGCTTTGGTGTGCATACAGCTATCGCTTTGTCTATATTTTTACGCCTGTCGCTATGAGACTTT
>JAIROL010000007.1 GCA_031257565.1 Tannerella sp.
TTGCGCTTGCTAATGTTTTGAAGACTGTCAATGATACGAATACTGTATATCCCGATTCTAATTTGACCTTGATCTTCAAAATCACGACAATCCAATCTGCGCCAGGTCAGGAGTTCTGACCCTACGGAGCCCGGTTGTTAATTGCTGCGGGACTGGCGCCTGTTAGCCCGGTAGAAGTAATACCTTACCTGTACTATCCTTTCCTTCTCGGAATAACCGTTATTATTTCCATTCTATTCAGAAAACAAAGCGTAACGAACGCTCTGTCGGCTAATTCATCACACTCTGCCTGAATCCGTTTTTTAATTAGATGTTTATTTTAAGAATAAATCGATCATAGACTTGGCTGCAATGAAAGAACTTATCTCATTATGCAACACTTTCTGTTCCATTACAGGAAGTTGTTTTTTTATTTTCGGATGATTGTAAAAAGCGTCGCGTAGCATATCGTTGATGCTTTCGTACATCCAGTATTTGGCCTGTTCGTTTCTTTTTTTTTCGAAATATCCATTACTTTTTGTGAAAATAATATATTCGTTTATCATGTCCCATACTTCCTGAATGCCGATCGAATAATATCCGGAGTATGTTAAGACTTTAGGCGTCCATCCGGAATCGGTAGGAGGAAACAGGTGTAATGCATTCCGAAAATTAGCCGCCGCCATATTCGCCCGTTCAATGTTGTCACCGTCGGCTTTATTGATGACGATTCCGTCAGCCATTTCCATAATACCGCGCTTGATGCCCTGCAATTCATCGCCGGTTCCGGCCAGTTGAATCAACAGGAAGAAATCGACCATCGAATGTACGGCAGTTTCACTTTGTCCTACACCCACAGTTTCCACAAAAACGGTATCAAACCCTGCCGCTTCACATAGAATAATTGTTTCACGCGTTTTGCGTGCTACGCCACCCAATGATCCTGCGGTGGGCGAAGGGCGGATGAATGCATTTTTTTCACGCGACAAGGCCTCCATTCTTGTTTTGTCGCCCAAGATACTTCCTTTCGAACGCTCGCTGCTCGGATCAATAGCCAGTACGGCAAGTTTATGGCCCTGCTTTATAATATGCATCCCGAAAGTATCTATCGACGTGCTTTTGCCTGCTCCCGGTACGCCGGTAAAGCCGATTCGGACCGATTTTCCGGTATGAGGCAGGCATTTCTCTATGATTTCCTGCGCCAATGACTGATGTTCATGTTTTGCACTTTCTATCAATGTTACAGCCTGACTTAGAATAGTAATATTCCCTTTCAGTATACCGTCAACATACTCCGACATGGTATACTTGTTTTGCCTGGGAATACGTTTAAAGTAAGGGTTTACTGTTGGAGCGGAAACACCTTTATTCACTTTTAGCCCTTTATATTCAGCATTGTTTTCAGGATGTTCCATGCCCTTTTTCATTTGGCTTTTTGTGCGGCAACCTTAATCCGGCGGACAGGTCCTTTGGGATCATTGCATATCACATAGATATCCGTATCAATATTTTCCGATTCAAGTTCTTTGGCTTTTATAGTAACATTTATGGCGAATGATTCGCCGGCCTTTATCGTTTTTCCTTTAAGGTCCGGAAGATAAACCCGCAAGTCGTCGCTTGACACGCTGTGTAATACTAAATCCGATTTACCTGTGTTGGTAAGGATCAATTGTTTGCTTGCGTTTCCGCCGAACACTCCTAAAAAACTGCTTTTAATTTCTCCAAATTCCAGCCGTGTGTCTTTTATTTCTAAAGAGGGCGCACTGACGCTTTGGAGTGCAGACTGCTTCCGGAAGTCGTCTATGTAATTGACGGTTGCAGATATATTGTCGCTACCGAGTATTTTGCCTTCCCTGTTTTTGATTTTCCACGTTAATTTATCGGTGATACGCCCTCTTTTATCAGAGGTTTTAATTCCGTCAATATCAATTACTATTTCTCCGGGCCAGTCAGCCTTTAAAGAATCGGGAGCGCTGACTGTAATATAGTCCGGGACGTCTTCCCATGAAAAGTAGACCGTTTCGGAATTATAATTTTTAATGTATGCGCCCAGTTTGTTTGGTCCTGAAGCGGCGAATGTCTTATATGTGAAATTCTTTTTTTCTATCCCAACGCCTCCCACCGTATCTGCATAATTTATATACGGGTTATCGCCAGGTTTTTCTGTAACGATTCCTGTAATAGATAATTTATGTCGTTTATAACCATTATCTTCGTTGGTATATACGGTCGCGCTTTTATTGAAATTACCGATACGCCCTTTCGGATTAAATGTGATAATAATGAATCCTTCTTGTCCGGGTTCTACAGGCGTTTGTGTCCATTCCGGTTTAGTGCATCCGCAAGACGCCTGCACCCGCGTAATGGAAAGAGGAGCGTTTCCGGTATTTTTAAATTTGAAAATATGTTCGGCATACCCGTCATTTTCGCCAATTGAGCCAAAATCATGCGACGTTTCTTCAGGAGAGAATACCGGATTTTTTACATTATCATCGCTTTTCTTTTCTACGTTACCTTTTATGGTTAGCTGAACAGGGTCGGCATTTTCACAATATACCGAAACTGTTTTCGAGAACGGGCCAGGGCGCCCTTTAGGGTTATAAGCAATCTTTATTTCACCGGTCTTTCCTGAAGCAATAGGACCTTTTGTCCAGTTTGGGGTGGTACATCCGCATGAAGCAATAACCTGTTTAACAATAAGAGGCGCATCTCCGGTATTTTTTATTGTAAATATATGATTGGCAAGTCCTCCATCTTCAGGAATGTTTCCATAATCATGTACATGATTATCTAAGGTATATGCCGCTTTTACCGTATTAATACCAGCCGTCTGCTTTCCGTTCAAAACCAGACAGCTTATAAATAAAAATACCAGGAGGATTTTTAAACTTTTCCTGACCATGTTTATTTTTGATTAGTTTTTGGGTATTACATTACCTTTTATTGTCAGGATAAAACTTCCGGTTTTTCCGTTGCTGTAAACCGATATTGTTTTTGTAAATGGTCCCGGACGGTTTGTCGAATCGAATGTCACTTTAATTTCACCGGTCTTTCCTGAGGAAATAGGCTCTTTGGTCCACTCCGGAGTAGTACATCCGCATGATGCGACTACTTTTGTTACCACTAATGCCGCTTCGCCGTCATTTTTTATTTTAAAGGTGTGGGTTACATGACCATCCGCTTCTTTAATGTTTCCGAAATCGTAAACGGCGTCGCCTACTACAGCGATAGATGCTTCTTTTTGTTGCGCTGATGCAATGCTTGCTGTTAGCAAGATTAATGTAAATGCAAATAAAATACGTTTCATTTTTATTTTTATTTATGTTAATATGCTGCAAAGTTAATGTTTTTGCAACAAATAATATCTTTCAAGAGTTTATTTTTTCTTAATATATGTTTGAAATGTATATGAAAACAGATGTTTCTCATCATCCGGAAAATCCTTATTTTCCGTCATAATCCATTCATTTTTATTTATTTCAGGGAAAAAAGCGTCTGCATTTTCGAATGCATGGCGTACATAAGTTATATAAAGTCTGTCGGCGAATGCGATCGCCTGTTTATAAACGTCAGCTCCTCCTATAATAAAAACCTCGTCTTCATTCCTGTGCTTTTTGATTGCCGAATCCAGATTGTCGAATACTTCACAATCTTTAAACGACGCTTTGACATTCCTGGTTATAACAACATTTGTTCTGTTCGGTAATGCCCCTTTGGGTAACGATTCAAATGTTTTCCGACCCATAATTACCGTATGGCCGGTTGTAAGCTCCCTGAATCGTTTCATGTCGTTGGGAAGCTTCCATAGAAGATCATTTTTTGCTCCTAAAGCTCCGTTTGCTGCGATTGCGACTATGATAGAAATCATGGTTATCTGATTTGATGATCTGTTCTTAAACGGAAACCTCGCCTTTTATATGTGGATGAGGGGTATAGTTTGTAAGCTCAAAATCTTCGAATTTGAAATCGAAAATATTTTTCACCTCCGGATTTATAATCATTTGAGGAAGCGGACGTATATCGCGAGTCAATTGTAATTTTACCTGTTCGAGGTGGTTCAGATAAATATGAGCGTCGCCAAATGTGTGTACAAAGTCTCCGGCCTTGAGGTCTGTTACCTGAGCCATCATCTTCAATAATAAAGCATATGAAGCAATATTAAACGGAACGCCGAGAAAGATATCAGCGCTACGTTGATAAAGTTGCAAACTAAGGCGCCCGTTTACTACATAAAACTGAAAAAAAGCATGGCATGGCGGGAGGTTCATGTTTCTTAAATCACCTACATTCCAGGAACTAACCATGATACGTCGCGAATCCGGATCATTTTTTATTGTTTGTACAACTTCGCTTATCTGGTCTATATATCCACCCTCATAATCTGGCCACGAGCGCCACTGATATCCGTATATATGTCCCAGGTCTCCGTTTGCATCAGCCCATTCATTCCATATGCGAACCCCGTTATCCCGAAGGTATTTAACATTTGTATCGCCGTTCAGGAACCATAGTAATTCGTGTATGATTGATTTGAGATGTAACTTCTTAGTGGTAAGCACAGGGAAGCCGTCTTCCATATTGAATCGCATCTGATGTCCGAAAATACTGACAGTACCTGTACCTGTGCGATCTTCTTTTCTGATACCTTCATGAAGAACACGTTCTAATAAATCTAAATATTGTTTCATAATATTTTTATTTCAAGGCACAAAGATAATAAAAAATCGTATATTTGCAGAACAGCAAAAAAGACCGTTTTTTATTAAAAAGAACTTAACTTTTAACAATATATTATATGAAGAAAATTTTATTTGTGGCATTGACGGCAGTAGCGTTGTTGTCGTGTAAGAAAGAAGCGGAAAATGTACAAACTCTTTCGGGGTTGAATACAAAAGATTTTGTCGGCAAAGTGGATGGTAAGGAGACCGGATTGTATATTCTGAAAAATTCACCGGGACTGGAGGCCTGTATAACAAATTACGGCGGACGCATAGTCTCGCTGCTGGTTCCGGACAGGGACGGAAATCTGAAAGATGTGGCGCTTGGGTATGGTAGTATAGCAGACTATCTGGCTGCCGACGGAAATTACGGGGCATTGATCGGCAGGTATGGCAATCGGATTAAAAATGCTACGTTTACTTTGGATGGGACTGAATATAAGCTACCTGGTAATAATAACGGACATTGCCTGCATGGCGGTCCGAAAGGTTTCCATAACCAGGTTTGGAATGCAGAAAAGATAGATGCTCAAACGCTCAAACTAACTTATCTTTCAAAGGATGGCGAAGAAGGGTTTCCCGGCAATCTGAATGTCACGGTGATCTATAAACTAACCGATCAAAATGCGATCGATATTAAGTATGAAGCGACAACAGATAAACCTACTGTCGTTAATCTTACAAATCACAGTTATTTTAACCTTTCAGGAAAACTCAATACTCAGATTCTTGATCATTATATTTATATTAATGCAGACTCGTTCACTGCAGTCGACGAAACGCTTATACCTGTGGCCATCGCTCCGGTAGACAGTACTCCGATGGATTTGCGCCGTCCGATGCTTATCAACGCCGGTATTAGCGAAGATTATGAACAGATAGCATTAGGAAAAGGGTATGATCATAACTGGGTTTTAAATACAAAAGGCGATGATTCGCAGATTGCAGCTAAAGTATACCATGATGGAAGCGGTATCGTGATGGATGTTTATACGAATGAACCGGGAATTCAATTTTACAGCGGAAATTTCATGGCGAATTCCGACAAGGGCAAGCATGATGTGAGATATCTTCACCGCGGCGCTCTTTGTCTGGAAACGCAACATTATCCGGATAGTCCGAATCAACCTTCTTTCCCAAGTACGGTTCTTCGTCCGGGAGAAAAGTATTTTAGTCATTGCATCTATATGTTCAAGACCGTACCGTCTCCGATCAATTAATCATGTGAATTAATCTATAAACCGGCATATCCGAATGATGAGAAAGATATGCCGGTTTGCTTTTATAATCAGCTAACGTATCTATTTCCTTCCGGCGGACAGGCAAAGCGGGCGCATTAGATATACTTTGCTCGGTATAAACTTGCGAGATAAAAAGCAGAAAGCAGAACGCAAATAAGAACCACAGGGCGGTTTGTAACGCCATCTTCCGACGGCTTTCTGCTTTCCTGCTTTCTGCTTTCTGCCGACATATCACAAAACCATGCCGCGTGAAGTATATACCCGCTACGGTCATTTCTATTGGAAATTATGCTTTTTACAACTGCAGCGGCTTAACAGGCGATTTAAACATACCCAATTCGGTGGATACCATTGGAAGTTATGCTTTTTACCAAACCTCCCTTTTAACGGATCTGTATATAAATGCGATTGTTCCTCCAAGGCTTGACAGCCTCGCTTTTTATGCTACCCGACTGGATCTCCCCATACACGTCCCCTGCGGGAAAATTGAGATCTACAAGGCCGCCGTCCTCTGGGACAGATTTACGAACATCACCGACGACTTCCCCCAGCTTGCGGTGCGGGTTAATGATGCGACGATGGGGAGCGTGGCGGTGACGGACGCGGCGACCTGCGAGAACGACAGTACGGCTATCATCACTGCGACAACGGCGGCTGACTGCTTCTTCGCCGGATGGAGCGACGGCGGCGGCACGGATAATCCGCGCACCATTAAGCTGACGCAGGACACGAGCCTCGTCGCCGTCTTCGGCGAACTGACGTAGACAGGGACGAAAAACACCGATTTCTGGTTTGTCGCGCCGCACTTGTATAATAGAGAGACTCCGGCAGATGATTACGACTGCCCCGTGTATTTTGTGGTAACGGCGGGCGACGATCCGGCTACCGTGACGATGGAAATGCCTGCCCCAACGGGATGTTCTTTGAGACAGATTGATAGCATCGTGTTAAAAGTTCCGACTGATCAATTTTAACATTTGCATTGCCGTCTCTATTTTCCGGATAAACAATCAGTTTGCCGATCGTGGCGATGCCGGGAAAATAGCCGCCGTTCATTTTGCAAGTCTTTTTGGCGTCGTACTTTTCGTGTGCAAGTATCTGATTGTCAAAGTCAAAATCCTGCCGGCTCATCTTTGTTGAGCAATTTGAGTTTTAGTAACAGTCGGATATTCATATCAAGCAGTTTTTCATTGATATTG
>JAIROL010000185.1 GCA_031257565.1 Tannerella sp.
TATAATTATTCCCGGCCAGCTTTATGAACTGTTTTATTGGGATAATGACGGTTGGATTTCGTTGGGGCAACAGACAGCGACGGAATATGTTCTCTATTACGACAAGGCTCCGTTGAATGCACTGTTTCATCTTCGCAATCTTAGTAAAGGAAAGGAGGAACGCATCTTTACTTACGAGAACGGACAACAAATATGGTGGTAAATTTTTATTTTGTTGATTTTTAACCGCAAACAAACAGGAAAAGCAATAACGATTCGGAACCCTGTGTTCATTGGATTGTTGGTATTGTTCACATCCGGCGTGGTTTATCTCTATTTCAAAAAACCGGATAATGCTTTGATACACGCGGCAAAAGGTTTGGAATATGAGCGTTCGGTACAGGATACGCTTGCACAAGCCGTTCAATGTTACCAAGAAACTTGTCGCTTAAGTCCGTCCGATGCTATGTTTCAGCATAATTTGGGATGGTTGTATTGGAAGAACCAACAATCGGATTCGGCTTTATTCTATGTATCACGAGCAATAGAATTGGAGCCGAATATGGCTGTTTACTATATCAGTAAGGGATTAATGCTTGAATTGAAAAATCCGGATGAAGCATTTGGAGCCTATAAACAAGCGGTATTATTGTCGCCCGACATCATTGATTCTCCTTTTTTCAACGATTTAAAAGGCCGGAATCCGGTAAAAACCGGAGAATTGTTGAAAAATGCTTCCAACGAATTGTTGGAAATGCTCTCTGTCCGGTACAGTTCCATTATTGAAGCAAAAAGCGGAAAACTCTTACTCTCGTTGGGAGAAAACGACCGCGCTTACGAAACATTAAGTCATGTTACACAAATCCATCCGAATCTGAATCGTCCATGGTATTATCTGGGATATATCGAACAGAAAAGAGGAAATTTTGAAGCCATGCAGATTGCATATAAAAAATCGCTATACCTTTCGCCGTCAGACTATTTGCCGTTGTACGCACTGTCTTCGTATTATCAAGCAACTGGCGATACAGTCAAGTCGGATTCATATTATAAATCAGCGGAAAAAGCGTATAAAAATAAACGCTCCGTTCATTCCATCCGTAGCAAACGCATGTATTATCAAAGTTCTAAACATGACGATGTGATACCGCAAGGATTTTTGAATTATATTAGTCCTGTTTTTCAAACCCAAGCATTGATGCGGATTGAAAATATACATAATGGAGCCAGGTAATGTTAGTAATTTTGAAGAATCATGGATAAGAAGAGACAAAAAAGGATTATGGTGGCATTTACTGTCACCCTGTTGACGATTACCGGATATTTTGTATACCGGCATTTGTATTGGAGCAGCTTATTATATCCACCGGAAATTATACATGTTCTTAAACAAGCAGGAAGTAATCGTTGTGAACTGGAAAAAGTATTAGCATATTATTCTGCAGACCGTTCAGACAGCCTGAAATACAAGGCGGCATGTTTTCTGATTGAAAACATGCCAGATCATTACGAACTGTATCATAAAACGCTGGACTCATTAAGATGTTATCTGCTTAGAAACAAGATAGATATGAGAGTAATGACAGATTTTACGGATCAATATGGCAGTCTGCCAACCCGTTTTCAGAAAAAGCCAGATATTCTGCATATTACGTCCGATTATTTGATACGGAACATTGAATTTTCATTTAAGGTATGGCATGAATCTCCTTGGGGAAAAACGGTTTCTTTTGACGATTTTTGTGAAGAAATACTGCCTTACCGGGTGAGTAATGAACCTGTTGAAAACTGGAAAGAAACGTATTATCAGATATTTTATCCGTTAATAGATTCACTTGTCGGACAAAATAATCTTGACGAGGTATGTAAACGCCTGTGTAAAACAATAAAACCCGATTACAATCAGGGCTGGGTTGCGGATTCTAAATTGAGTGTACCAGGTTTGGGCGCATTGACTTTATTAAAATCCCGATTCGGCAGTTGCCAGGAAGAGGCCGAAATGATCGTTTACATCCTGCGTTCACTGGGTATTCCGACAAGTATTGATATGATTCTGCAGCACGTGGATCATACGGTAAGTAAACATTATTGGAACTATATTCGTAATTTGAATGGACAACAGGGTTATATAGAATCGTTTACTTATAGCAATACATTGAATTTCAGTCCAGATCGCAAATATGGTAAAATATATCGTCGCCGGTATGCTTGTCAGGAAGAATCACTTCCGATAAAATATAAAAACAAAATGATTCCTAAGTTTTTTAATGAATTGTTGTGGCTTCAGGATGTATCGAACGAATATTTCCCTAATATGCATATTTCTGTCTGGCTGGATTCAAAACTCATCAGGGAAAAAGAAATAATCTATTTGAATGTGTATAACGGCTATGCATGGATACCAGTAGCATGGAGTGAAAAAGAGAACAAAACAGTAGTCTTCAGACATGTAGAACCTGACATTCTTTACCGTCTATCCATCTTTTCCAAAGGAAAAAACATCGCTGTTTCGGAACCGTTTATATTTAAAGGGTATGGAACATTCTTTCCACAGGCGGATACAACCCAGCTTCAGGATATGGCACTAATGCGGAAATACAAATTAAAAAGCCGATGGAATATCCAACGGGCAAATGCGATCGGCGGCAGGTTTCAGGGAGCACAACTTCCGGACTTCAGCGATTCGGAAGACTTATATGTCATTACGGATTCGACAACCTTGTTGTGGACAAATGTCCCTGTGGATCATCCGAAACGATTCAGGTATGTCCGGTACCTGTCTTCTGATAATGGCCACAACAACATGGCCGAAATGCAATTTTTGTCGGATGGTGTTCCGTTAAAAGGAACAGTGATCGGTACGGAGGGATCATGGAAAAATACGCCGGGATATGAAAAGGAAAAAACATTTGACGGAGATCCGCTGACGTTCTTTGATTCGCCTGAACCACAAGGAGACTGGGCAGGGCTGGCATTTGATACCCCGCAAAAAATTGAACTTATTCGGTATTTATACCGAAATGATGATAACAATGTTCGGACAGGTGATTTGTATGAATTATTTTATTGGGATAGGGGTAACTGGATTTCCTTTGATAAACGTGTTGCGGATACGACTGTTCTTTTTTATAAACAAGTACCGTCCGAAACACTTTACTGGTTACATAATCACACAAGGGGCAAAGAAGAACGTCCATTCACTTATGAAAACGGGCAACAAATATGGTATTAAAGAAAAAGTTCATCCTGTTTTTTCAATCCGGATAATTATAAATATGTAAATCCAAGAGAAGAAAATACGGGAAAAGGCGCATCTGTGCGTGAAAGTAAGAGTTAAAACTAAAAGCGGCAGATTTAAACCCGTTTGTACAAGAGTTTAGATTAACGTGAGTTCGATGTAATAAAAGTATTAAAAAAATTAAGTCAAACCGACCTTATTTATGTAAAATATTTCATATGTTTGTACAAAAAATAATTGGTAATTTTCAGCATTAAAAAGAAAACCGTACTGATACTGGATAATGCCAGCATTCACAAATCCCGCAGTACTATGGTAAGGATACCTTTCCGGCAACAACGGGGGTTGTTCATCACTTACCTTCTTCCGTATTCTCCACACTTGAATATTTCGGAAACAGTATGGAGAAAGCTCAAGAAAGAATGGATAAATCCGGAGGATTATCCGGATAAAGACAGGCTCTTTTACGCCGCTAACAGATGCTTGGCTGTATTGGGAATTTGTCTCCGCATCAATTTTTGCCATTTTAATGTAAACTTATTTTGATGGAGTACTTAAAATCATAAAAGAAAGAATCCCTTTTTGGCAAAAGCGAGGATTGTTCATCACTTTCCTGCCTCCTTATTCTCCACATCTTAACATTGCTGAGACTGTCTGGAGAAAACTCAAGAAAGAATGAGGCTGTTCAAAAGTCTTTTCTCTATCAGCAACCGGCTTGAAAAGCCGGATTTTCATAACCGCGGGTCAACGACCTGCGGCATGCAGCCGGCGGACACACGACAGCCCGGGGAGACGGCATCTTCCGCAGGCTGCGCTCCCGCTTAGCCCGCGGTTATGAAAATGCAACCCTTACGGGCTGTCTCATCCCGAAAAAAGGCTTTTTGAACAGCCTCGAAAAAGACAAACTCTATTATGCCGTTAACAGTTGTTTGAATTGCTTGAGAAATACAATGTATATCAGGTTTAAACATTTTAATATAAATTTATTGTGACTGAGTACTTATCTAATAATTAGTTTATTTATCGTGTCGATTTGCTCCTGTCGGAAATCGGATCGGTTAGAAGATGCTCTTACACAAGCAGGAGAAAATCGTCCAGAATTAGAAAAAGTGTTACAACACTACAGCCGAAGTTCAGCGGATGAGTCTAAATAGCTGTAAGTGGATTGATGCTCCCAAAGCCCGTTACCCGTTCCCTTTTCCTCTGTATACATGATATCTTCGGCTGTTCATTTACCGGCGCCCACGGGGAATAGCAGATATTCTTTCACCGCACCGTTGTGTATTAAAGCATGGCTGGTGGATGGATGCCAATCATCGTCCTTTTAATAATCTGCTGTATAAAGGGCTTACGGATACGGCATGTGTCAACCATTATCTTTGCCGGTCGTTTTCCAACTGGATGAACCGTACTAAACGCGGTGATGTAAACTTTAAAAACGAACAGTCGCCACAGGAACATTTGTGGCGACTGACGGAAGAATCCTGCCTTCGGAAATTTGTAACTGCTGTGGCTCTGGATGAATATATGCTTAAATTTCAGGAAGATATAGAATCGGGAATAAAAAAATGCGAGACGATCCATAAATGTAACTTTTTTCGACCGGATTCGATTTTTTCGACCGAAATCAATGTTATTCGATTTTCTACCGACAGGGGGAATTTGGGGCTGTTTTGCCGACACTGCTTTTTTGGTTCATGATGCTTATTTTGATATAAATGTATTTATATGTAAATATATATTGATATAAATATGGCAACGGAGTGTTGTATCTGTAATGTTTCTTTTCTACTTTCCGGGAAAATGAAGGTTATAACGCGCAGGTGGTGAATATATATTATTTAATATTTGTATACATTAATTAATGATTCCGGTATCGGATGAGCGGCGGAACCGTTGCCGGCGCTGTATCAATTTCTGTTGTT
>JAIROL010000186.1 GCA_031257565.1 Tannerella sp.
ATGGAAGAGTATTTGGATGTTATTATTTTTATGTTGCAGAATGGAAAAATGCCGGACTATGACGATAAAACAAAAACGTTGCATTTAAAACAGCTTAATAGACTGACAATTACAAAAACGAATAAAGAAGAAATCAATCTGAATACTAAATATTTTGCCAAGTACGATGCAAAAAACGAAATAGAGCGAAAATTATTAAAAGAAGCAAAAGAACTTCGATTATGCTTGAGGTATTTTAACAAAGATTACTTTTAAACAAAAAAAATTCAATAGCGCCTAAATATTGGCGGCAGTATGGCATGACACGGTTAGCATAGCCTAAAAACCTTTTGAAATGAACAACTTGAATTGATGGTAACATTTTTACACGGCAGATGGTAGCGTTCTTAAACGATCCTGAAACATCACGGTAAAAATCCCGGTTTTTTGCGTAATAAACAAGACAAATATATTATCTTTGTCCCTTGAAATGAAAATAATAGAACCTCTTTATTCATATATGAATTTTTCAATCACGCCGGATTCTCAGACGCCAATATACAAACAGTTGATTCAGTCTGTCCAACAACAAATTAAGGAAGGATCTTTAAAAGAGGGAAACTTTCTGCCTTCCATGAATGAATTGAGCGCTACTTTATCCATATCAAAGGAAACAGTAAAAAAAGCATATTCCATACTTAGGGAAAAAGGAATTATAGAATCCGCTCAGGGTAAAGGTTTTTTTGTAGCCATTGAAAATTCGGGGAAAACCAGGGTTTTAGTTCTTTTTGACAAATTAAGTACATACAAGTTAGTCCTTTACCGCTCTTTTATGGAACATGTCGACGAAAATACGGACGTAACCATACATCTTCACAATCAAGATATTAATTTGTTTGAGAATTTATTGGAGGAAAATCTGAATAAATATGACTATTACCTCATCACGCCACACTTTACACTTGACGCAGATATTCAAAAGCGGGCGATTAAATTATTAAAAAAGATACCAAACCGCAAACTGATACTTTTGGACAGACACATCGAATCGCTTAAGGGAAATTTTGGCTCAGTTTACCAGGATTTTGAAAATGATGTGTACACAGGTTTGATAAAAGCGATGAAATACCTTAAAAAATATGATATTATACGTGTATTTTCCGTCCCGAGCAGTATGTACGGCAGTCTTATAAAAAAAGGTATCAGCAGATTTTGTGATGATTACAAACTAAACTATGAATTACTTAAGGAATTTGATAAGAATGATATTAAAAAAGGCGATCTGTATATTGTGTTGAATAGTCAACTTGATGATGAACTTATTGAAATAATAAAAGATATAAATTCAAAAAGGATAAAAACAGGTAAAGATGTAGGTATTCTTTCTTACAACGAATCTCCTGTAAATGAAATAATATTAAACGGATTGACTGCAATTTCTACCGACTTTAAGGAAATGGGCAGACTGGCTGCTGAAATGATAAAATCAGGTAATTTGGAAAAAATAAGAAATAAATTCCAACTTATAGTGAGGGGAACAGTATAGCATTGACAATCTCACCATTCATCATTATTGAAGTTCTCCACAGCCTTTTTTACTGTGCCATATTTCAGAAGTAGCTCTTTTGCTGTTTTGTAATCTAATTTTAGTTCGTCAATAATCATACGCGCGCCACGGTCGACAAGTTTTTCGTTTGACAGCTGCATGTTTACCATACGATTGCCTTTCACCCGCTTAAGCTTTATCATAACAGTTGTTGTGATCATATTAAGAATCATCTTTTGACCGGTTCCCGACTTCATTCTGGAACTCCCCGTCACATATTCCGGCCCAACGATCATTTCGATAGCGATATCCGCCTCTTGCGACATTGGCGATCCGGGATTACTACTTATGGAAGCCGTCAATATCCCATGTTTTCGCGCCTGACGCAGCGCGCCGATAACATAGGGCGTAGTACCCGAAGCGGCGATTCCTATAACCGTATCATTTCCATGAATACCATACTGCAATAAATCACTCCATCCCGCGTGAGGATCATCTTCGGCTTTTTCTACAGAATTGCGCAAAGCTTTGTCGCCACCTGCTATAAGTCCTATAACAAGAGATGGCGGCATACCGAATGTCGGCGGAACCTCGGAAGCGTCCAAAACGCCTAACCGTCCGCTTGTTCCCGCCCCAAGATAGAAAATACGTCCTCCACGCTCCATACGGGGTACAATCTGATCTATCAACCGCTCTATGTCCGGTAATGCTTTCTCGACTGCAAAAGCGACCTTTTTGTCTTCGTCGTTTATATCGTGAACAATCTCATGAATCGATTTTTTTTCTAAATCATTGTATAACGACGATTGTTCTGTTATTTTTTGGAATGTCATTATAATTATTTGTAAATAAAGTTATTATTCAAAAACGGTTTTATATTTTTTCTCAAGAATAATACTTAACCAGCCCATTCATTGGCGATTGGGTTATAACCCCTGTCTTAACGCCTGTATCTTCAGCTACTTTTCTTATTATATCCTGATAATAATACGCTACGGAACCTGTTAAATGTGCAGTATTATTTTTATAATCGTACTGCATTACATTATAATTAAAAAAATCTTTAAATGAATTATATACCAGATTATAAACGGCAGGGTTGTTAATGTTACGAAGGATGAAAGGGGAAAAACTTGCCAAAAACTTATTAGCCATAGGTTTTTTATAAATATTATCGAGAATTTCCGAAACAGTAAGATTGTATTCGTTCAGAAATTCTTCTTTCAAACCTTTTGTCAAACGATTTTTCAGACATGCCCCAAGAAACAGTCGTCCCAAAGCAGAACCGCTACCCTCGTCTCCTATCACATAACCTAAGGGCGATACGTTTTCTTTTATTTCTCCATTTTCACAATAGCATGAATTTGAACCGGTTCCTAAAATACATGCTATACCGCGACCATGTCCGCACAAACCGCGTGCAGCAGCCAGCAAGTCGCTACCCACTTCTATAACGGATGTATTGATATTATTTGCTATGGCGTCGCGTATCATCTTGTTTTTGTCCGGGAAAGCGCAACCGGCGCCAAAAAAGAAAACGCCTTCAACATGCGAATCTCCGACCTCCGGCTTTAACTTAATACGCCATTCGTCATTAATGCTTTCTATTGCCCTGTTATACGGGTTAGCGCCCAGCGTAAAGAGCTGCTTGACAATCTTTCCTTCTTCAACAAAGCGCCAGTTAATTTTTGTAGCGCCTCCATCAGCGAATATCTTCATGTTATTATATTTTAAAAAAACAATTTATTTGTTGCATATAATTTTTATTTTTTACGAAATAACAATAACAGACCCACAAATGTAAACAAAGCATTGAAGATCAATCGTTCGTGGCTAAACTCGTAACCGTTAAACCATTCTTTGGAGTTTACATCCAGGATAAAGCAAAGTACAGGCGAAGCAATTGCTACTAAAGGAACAAACTTATCTCTGACAGCTTTTCGGGTAAAAATTCCAAAAACAAACATTCCCAGAATAGGACCGTACGTATAACTTGCCAGCATATATACGGTATTAATAACTGATTCATTATTAAGTATATTAATAACAAAAATCACCGTTCCCATCACCAGCGCCATTCCTGCATGGACTTTTTTCCTTATGCCTGCGACCTCTTTTTCGGTTTTCTTTTTAGGGCTTTCCAGTATATCAACCGTAAAAGAGGTTGTCAAAGCTGTAAGCGCTGAACCTGCAGCTGCATAAGCAGACGAAATGAGACCAATAATAAACAAAACGCCTACAACAACGGGGAAAAAACCGCCTGTCGCCAAATAAGGAAATACCTCGTCGCCTTTGTCGGGAAGCGCAACCTGATTTGTAAATGCATATAAATACAGCAAAACGCCGGACGTCAGAAACAGAAGGTTGATAAATATCTGCAATACGCCTCCTGTAATCATGTTTTTCTGCGAATCACGCGGGTTTTTACAGCTCAATGTTTTCTGCATAAGATCCTGATCCAGACCGGTTGTTGCAATAACGGTAAATACGCCGGCAAGAAACTGTTTAAAAAAATAACGCTTATCATTGACGTCTTCAAAAAAGAATGTCTTTGACATTTCGCTCGAATTAACGGCAGTCAACATCTCGCGAAACCCAAACCCCAAATCGGATGCAATATAATAAATACAAAGTCCTACGGAAAAAATCAGACAAAACGTCTTTAGCGAATCGGTCCATATCAACGATTTAACCCCGCCCTGAACCGTGTAAATCCATACAAGTGCAACGGTAAACAAAACATTAAGTATAAATGGTAACCCAAGCGGCTCAAACACCAGTAACTGTAATACGACACATACGATAAACAGCCGTATTGAGGCGCCGAGCATTTTGGAAACAAAGAAAAACCAGGCGCCTGTTTTATATGTCGAAACGCCAAATCGTTTTTCAAGATATTCATATATCGACGTAAGATTCATTCTGTAAAAAAGCGGAATCAGCACAAAAGCAATGAGCAGTTGACCGACAGCAAACCCCAGCGCCATCTGCATATATGAAAAATTTGCCGTTGCAACCATTCCGGGAACGGAGACAAAGGTAACGCCGGAAATGGCTGCCCCTATAGTGGCAAATGCCACCACATACCACGACGACTTACGGTTTCCTGAAAAAAAACCTGCATTATCGGCTTTTCTGCCTGCAATATAAGAAACTGTAAACAACAGTCCGAAATAAAGCAAAATGGCGATTAATATTATAACAGGACTCATTTTAATAGAGATTATATTGACAGACACGCTAACTACTTATCTTATCTCATCGGCCGATTTTCCGTCTCTTATCATTTCGCGTATATAACCGACGCCTGCCAATTTTTCGAAAAACGATGTAAAAAAATTATCTCCGATATTTTTCTTAATCCGCTTCATAGTCCGCGTCCACTTCCGGTCCGATGGGCGTCCAGCAATCGTCAATAGATACATAGAGTTCTTTTCGATATTTCCCGTTACAAAGTCCTGACCATCGCGTATCGTTGTCCTGCGGATCAAGGCAAACGCCTGCCTCTGCACATTCTGCATGAAATTTTTTCAGCCATTTTTCTGCTGCCTGCTCTACTGTCATAGTTGTTTTGTTTAGTTGATTAATATTATTTTGAAAACACTGTAAAGATAGATGAAAATTTCCAATAATCACACACAAATAAAAAATCTCACACGCTTGGATATTCTGCGATTTTCATGTAGTTTTGCCGTAAGATATTAAAAACGCAAAGATTATGGATACAAATTTGGTAACATCCGTCGCCCTGAAAGAGCAAATAAAACCTTTCATTTTAAGTCAAATGCTATATATTTGAGGAAAGATGAAAGATAAACGCACAGTCCGAATGAAAGTGGAAAATTGTACTTCGAGTACGGCAGGCGGTTGGGCTACGGACTTGATTTTTATCTTACGCGCTTGTAAATACCTGATTCTTATGTGAATTTGACAACTAAAATGAATCTTGCATGGAAAAATTAACGCTAATAAAGGTTGGCGGCAAAATTGTCGAAGATGAAAATACGCTGAATGTACTGCTTACTGATTTTTCAACGATAGAGGGAGCAAAAATTCTTGTACATGGCGGCGGACGGCTGGCTACCAAAATGGCGGAACAACTCGGGATAGAAAGTCGCATGGTCGAAGGACGGCGTGTTACCGACGAGGAAACCTTACGGATCGTTACGATGGTATATGCCGGTCTTGTAAACAAAAACGTAGTCGCCCGCTTACAGGCATTAGGAATCAATTCCATCGGGCTGACCGGCGCTGACATGAATGTGATGCGTTCGGAAAAACGTCCGGTCAATGACATTGATTACGGATTTGTCGGAGATGTAAAAGAAGTCAATGCCGAAGCCTTGTCTATGTTGCTCAGGAACGGGTTCGTCCCCGTATTATCACCCTTGACGCATGACAAGAAAGGGCGCCTGCTTAATACAAATGCCGACACGATTGCAGGAGAAATAGCCAAAGCGCTGGCAAAATTATTTGATGTAACGTTAGTCTTCTGCTTTGAGAAAAGCGGCGTTCTGCTTGACGAGAATGACGATAACAGCCTCATTCCCCGGATAAACCGCAAAATGTTCGGAAAGTATAAAAGGGAGGGAATCATCCGGGGAGGAATGATACCTAAATTAGAAAATTCATTTCAGGCTATTGACGCCGGAGTTAAACAAGTCGTCATAACCAGCGCATCAGAGATAAACGGAGGCAAAGGTACCATTATATCAAACGGATAAAACTTTCCGGTTCAGATTTTACTCTTTTGCCGTTTCTTTCAGAAGGGCATAGCTTATTACATCCGCAATATCAGAAACATACCGGAATGTAAGCCCTTTCAGATATTCTGCTTTTATCTCGTTTATATCTTTCTTATTCTCTTCCGACAAGATTATATATTTTATTCCTGCACGTTTCGCCGCAAGTATTTTTTCTTTGATACCGCCAACGGGGAGCGCTTTACCACGCAACGTAATCTCGCCCGTCATAGCCAGGTTTTTACATACTTTCCGCTTTGTGAACGCGGAAACAAGCGACGTGGCCATCGTTATACCTGCGCTCGGACCATCTTTGGGTATCGCGCCTTCAGGCACATGTATATGTACATTCCGGCTTTCAAACATCGACTCGTCGATTCCAAAAGCATCGGCATGAGAACGCACATATTCCAAAGCAATCACAGCAGACTCTTTCATCACATCGCCCAGGTTACCGGTTATGGTAAGTTTAGGGCTTTTGCTCTTACTTAAGCTTGTTTCAACAAACAGGATTTCTCCTCCGGCAGACGTCCATGCAAGTCCTGTAACAACTCCCGCATACTGATTTCCCTGATATTTATCCGGAGTATATTCTTCCGCGCCAAGATATTCGCGGATATATTCGGTCGTAATTACAGAAGGCGCTTTTTCATCCGAAGCGATTCTGCGCGCTATCTTTCGCATGACTTTGGCTATTTTCTTTTCCAACTCGCGGACTCCGCTTTCACGGGTATACGAGTCAATGATAAGGCGCACTGCCTGTTTATCAAATCCGATTTTTTCTTTCTGTATTCCGTGAAAATCCATTTGCTTGGGAATAAGATGTCTCAGCGCAATCTGCATCTTCTCTTCAGAGATATAGCCGCTTACTTCAATAAGTTCCATACGATCCAGTAATGGTTGCGAGATCGTATTCAGGTTATTGGCCGTAGCAATAAACATGACTTTACTCAAATCGTAATCAATATCCAGATAATTATCATGGAAACGTTCATTCTGTTCCGGATCAAGCGCTTCCAGCAATGCCGACGCCGGATCGCCTTTAAAATCGTTTCCGACCTTATCTATTTCGTCCAATACAAATACCGGATTAGATGTGCCTGTCTTCTTTATATTTTCAATAATACGTCCAGCCATCGCGCCGATATAAGTGCGTCTGTGTCCGCGTATTTCGGCCTCATCATGAAGTCCTCCCAGAGAAATACGCACATATTTACGGTTCAGGGCCTCTGCTATCGATTTACCGAGCGAAGTCTTCCCTACTCCCGGAGGACCGTAAAGGCAAATGATCGGCGAGCGCAAATCTTTTTTGAGTTTCAGTACCGCCAGATGCTCGATAATGCGCTCTTTTATCTTATCCATACCATAATGATCGCGATTGAGTATGCGTTCGGCACGTTTCAGGTTAAAGTTATCCTTGCTGTATTCGCCCCAGGGCAAATTAACGATCGTCTGAACATATTGCACCTGCATGGAATAATCAGGAGATTGCGGATTAAGACGCTCCAGTTTTGTAATCTCTTTCTCAAATACTTCGCCAACTTCTTTCGTCCATTTTTTCTTTTTCGCTTTCCCGCGTAATTCTGCGACTTCAATATCATTGATATTATCGCCTCCCAATTCTTTCTGTATGGCTTTAATCTGTTGCTGCAGAAAATATTCTTTCTGTTGCTTATTGATATCTTCATGCGTCTTCATCTGTATGGACGCTTTCAGCTCCAACAACTGATATTCGCGATTCAGTATAAAAAGCAAGCGATAAGCGCGATCCTTCAAATCATTGATAGACAACAACTCCTGTTTAATTGCCGCATCGGTAATTACATTACATGATGAAAAATTAATCAGATAAAGAATATTCTGATTATTACGTATCGAAAAGATCAAATCCCGCGGAGGGTCCATTGTGGATGACAGCATCTTAATTGTCAAATCTTTTATTGTTGATGCAAGCGCCTCAAATTCACGATCTGTTTTTTTAGAACGCGTTTCTTCAAGCTGTTCTATTTTTCCTACGAGAAAAGGTTCTGTCTCTGTAAGCGATTTAAGCGAAAAACGTTTTTTCCCCTGAATAATTACGGTGGTCGTACCATCAGGCATTTCTAATACGCGCATTATTTCAGCAATTACGCCGACATGATAGAGGTCGTCAAAACCCGGCTCATCAACAGTCGAATCTGTCTGACAGCAAACGCCGATCATCATTTTTTTCAGAACAGCGTTGCGTATCAGGCGCATAGATTTAGAGCGGCCTGCAATAACAGGCATGGCCACGCCGGGAAAAAGTACCATATTCCTTAAGGGGAGAATGGGCAAAGTATCGCCGACCTTCTCCACTCCCTCGGAAAAATCTTCATCTTTGTCGCATTCCATTAATATCGGGACCGCAACGATTGTGTCGTCAATATCATCGAAAGAATCGCTTTTATATATTCTTATGCTTTTCTTATTATTCATGTGTACATTATTTATTTTTTAACATTTCGGTAACATAGAACTCACAGCATGTTCATAACTCTTTGGCGTTAGCCGTTTTTAAATGATTTAACGCATATTCAAGTCGCAAATGCAATTTTTTTGTTTTGCAAAAGTAGTAGAAACTTTTCATTCGGCGATAAAAACCCTCATTTTTTTCGGGCCTGTTGTTAAGTTTGTTTTCCACAAACTTAATATACTAAAGATTCCCACATCTATTTTAAAGCATTCCATTAAGTTGTTTAACTTTTAAGTTTGACTGTTTCGCCAACTCTTTACTGCTTAGTCCATAATTTCCTTTGCTTCCTTTTTCACGATGTAACATCAAAATTAATGCACTTACGGGAACGCTTTTTTTCTCCAATGACAGACGGGAAAAGGACTCGTCCGAGTTTTTAAACGATCGTACTAGCGAATCATAATACTCCTTACGGTTTCTTTTTTTGTTAATTGTTTGGATAACTCGGATATTTCTACTATTTTTGATTTCATAACAAGTATCTTATTTTAAGACGCCACTAATATACGAATAAAATTTTTAACTACTTGTTATTTTTGTGCTTAATTTTATGTGGGAAACCTTAGAAATATATCCTTACCATTATATTTCTCTCTTGGGCAAAATACAGCCTATGGTTGCGGATTGTTTAAAAGAGTTCTTTGACATTTTTAAGAAAAACGTTCATTATACAAAAAACAGGCTCTATGAAGCAGTGAAAAAAGCAGTTTTTGAGGACAATGACAAAAAAGGGCAAATCACAGCGGAAGAAATTATGCTTAAAACGTTGATAAATACCATTATATTAAAATAATGGGTATAACAACACCGAAAAATTAGAAACGACTGAAAAGGAAGGAGGTCTTCAATTCCTTTGGGATTGGATTGAAGTATTTATTGTGAAGCTGTTTTTAGTTTTCACAACAATAAGGTATTCTTTCAACCAAGTTTTGATTAAATAAAGTGATATAGTAAAGGGGAATCATTTACTTTTATTGACTTATGAAAGGAGTATTTGTGGTTTTTTAAATGCTTTTTCCGAATTCATTCCAAGGGACTACTTTTCCGGCTGTTCGATTTTGATATTCTTTGCCTGTATAGACTAATGACTTTTGCAAGTGTTCTTTTTGTGATATTTTTTGATATAAATTCAGACCTTTAAATAAATCAGGCATAATCGTTTGGGTGGATTTAAATTCAAAAGCGTCTTGTTGTTGTCCATGTTGAACAATTAAATCTACCTCATGACCTTCATTATCACGCCAAAACCAGATTTCATTCAGTTTATTAGTGTGATGTATTCGTTTTACATATTCTGCAATCATCATATTTTCAAATAAATTACCTTTAAAGGCATTTAATTGGATTTGTTCAACAGAATCCAACTTCAAAAGGTAGCAAAGCAGACCGCTGTCATAAAAATAAAGCTTTGGCGTTTTTACGATACGTTTTGAAAAGTTTTCATAGTAAGGATAAAGTAAAAACATGATATAGCTGTTTGCTAATGCCGACATCCAAGATTTTGCCGTTGGTTGAGAAATACCGCATTCTTTAGCTATGCTATTCAGATTCAATAACTGTCCGGCTCTGGTTGCACATAATGCGATGAAATTTTGAAATAACCGCAAATCCTTAATGGCAATCAACTCACTAACATCTCGCTGAACATACGTTTGTACATAGTTGGAATAGAATTCTTTTGACGGTATATTCCGGTCATAAATGGCAGGATAAAAGCCTTTTAGTAAATTGTCGATATAATTATCCTGCAATAATCCGGCTATTTTTAATTCTTGAAAATCAAAAGGAAATAGTTTGAATATTGCTACTCTTCCGGCTAAACTTTGTGTGATATGCTGCATTAAATGAAAGTTCTGCGAACCTGACAAGATAAATTGACCCATAACTCTGTCTTCATCTATTTTTGTTTGAAGATATGAAAATAATGCAGGAACTCGCTGTACTTCATCTAAGATTACCTGATTCGAAAATTCATTTAAAAATCCATTCGGATCTGATAGAGCAAAATTTCGTATATCCGGATTTTCCAAACTAACGTATCTGTAGTTAGGAAACAATGATTTGAGCATTGTCGTTTTACCGGATTGTCGAGGACCGGTTATTGCTATAAGTGGATATTTATCAATTATTTCAATAATAGCATGTACTATTTCTCTTTTAATTATCATAATCTTACTGCTTTAAAAAAGTACAAATATAAGAAGATATTTTGAAATTTCAAATATATTACTTTGAAATTTCCGTTGTTTAATCTTGAAATTACCGACTCTCCAATTTGAAATATCTAACATACGACTTTGAAATTGTAAGAATTGTAAGAAATGATAATCTAAGGCGAGTGCAAATTCCGTTTTATCCTGACTCCTCATTCCGAATCAATCTGACCCCCTATTCCGTGATGCGGACCCCTATTTAAAATTGAACTATCAGAGAGGGGTCAGTGTCAACTAAAAAAAACCGGTAACAAGACCCACAACAGCCAGGACCATAATAATTATTCCCATCACCTTATTCAGCGCCTTCAATCCTCTGATATTAAACCAACGGCGCATCAAGGAAACAATAAATGTAATGAAAAACCACCATAAAACCGCACCGGTAAACGCGCCAACCAAACCGGAGACTGTCATTAGAACAGAATGCTCAGGCAATACAAAACCATATTGAGCAAACAGTCCGATGAAAAGAATTACAATCAGCACATTACTGAATGTCAGAAAAAATGCCGTCACAAAATCCTGAACAAGCGTCTGTTTCTGCTCCTGATTCCGCTGTAAACTTTTAAGCGGATTATTCCGGAAGATATAATATCCGAATACGATAATAATAATACTTCCGAAAATTTGTAACGGGCGTTGATGCGCCTGAACGAAATTCACAACAAGCCCCATAAATAAACTCGTAACCGTAGCATAGAATAAATCCGAAAATGCCGCGCCCACACCGGAAATAAAACCGGATAACTGCCCCTTTGCCAATGTTCTCTGAATACATAACATTCCTGTCGGACCCATCGGACACGAAACCAGCACACCTATAATTATTCCGGTATGAAACAATTCAAGCATAGCGTTTTCTATACTTATAATTTTATTTTCAACGCATCGATAGCGCTTCCTGTTTTTTCACGCGCGTCCTCAACAGACGCTCCACGCGCAAGCAATACTCCCATACGTCTGTGACCATGTACTTCAGGTTTACCAAAAAGACGAACCTGAGTGTCCGGTTGGGCCAGTACCCCGTCAAGATTTGTGAATGTCAACTGTCGAGAATCGCCTTCCACAACAATTGCACGCGAAGCAGACGGGCCATGAAATGCTATGTTCGGAATGGGAAGACCCAAGACGGCGCGGGCATGAAGGGCAAATTGCGACAAGTCCTGGGATATCATGGTAACCATTCCGGTATCATGCGGACGCGGGGAGACCTCGCTAAAAATCGCATCTTCTCCACAAATAAAAAGCTCGACGCCGAAGATACCCCTTCCTCCCAAAGCGCCTGTTATCTTAAGCGCTATATCGCGCGCTTTCTCTTTTACTCCGGGAGACATTGCCTGCGGTTGCCAGGATTCACGATAATCTCCGTCAACCTGAACATGCCCTATAGGCTCCAGAAAAGAAGTTCCACCCGCATGACGAACCGTCAGTTGCGTGATCTCATAATCAAAATGCACAAACCCCTCCACAATCACTTTCCCTGTTCCGGCGCGTCCTCCTTCCTGCGCATAAGTCCATGCCTTAAAAATATCCTCCTCTTTACGAATAACGCTCTGCCCATGACCGGAAGAACTCATGATCGGCTTGACGACACAAGGAATGCCAATCTCGGCAACAGCGCCTCGAAACTCGGCTTCCGTTTCGGCAAAACGATACGGAGACGTCGGCAAACCTAATTCTTCTGCCGCAAGCCGACGGACGCCTTCACGATTCATTGTAAGAAATGTCGCTCTCGCCGTAGGTATCACATGATAACCTTCCTGTTCAAGCTCCATTAACGTTTCGGTAGCTATCGCTTCAACCTCCGGCACAATATAATCGGGGTTTTCTTTTTTTATTATTTCACGTAATCTTGCCCCATCCAACATGGAAACGACATATGAACGATGAGCGACCTGCATTGCCGGCGCATTTTCATATTTATCCAATGCCACAACTTCTACTCCATATCGCTGTAACTCTATCACAAACTCTTTTCCCAACTCTCCGGATCCACACAAAACGACTTTCTTCGCCGTCTGCGTGTATGGGGTTCCTATTTCAACCATATTTTTTAACTTAATATAACGGCGCAAATTTAAGATTTTATTTTGTACTTCTTTCGGCTTGCGCTATCTTTATTCAAAAAATGAAGATAGGCGGCGCCTCAACAATAAAAATAAATGGATTTTATTTTGTACTTCTCTCGGCTTGCGCTATCTTTATTCAAAAAATGAAGATAGGCGGCGCCTCAACAATAAAAATAAATGGATTTTATTTTGTATTGCTCTCGGCTTGCGCTATCTTTATTCAAAAAATGAAGATAGGCGGCGCCTCAACAATAAAAATAAATGGAATTTATTTTGTATTGCTCTCGGCTTGCGCTATCTTTGTTGCGTATTTCTTAAAAAGAAACATTAAAGTATATATGATTCAGTTTTTTCGCTCCTCCGCAAAAACGGCGCTGGCTGTCGAAACAGTTCAAGCGTTCAATTCAAAAGACACGGATAAATTAGTTTGGTTGTTTAATGGCGCTAAACCTGCCAATACGAAAACTATAAAAGGCTGGTTTGTCGGGCCGCGTCGCGAAATGATCACACCGTGGAGTACAAATGCGGTTGAAATCACGCAAAATATGGGAATCAAAGGTATCTCCCGGATAGAAGAATACTTTTGCGTTTCATCCGGCAAAGCCCGGCATGATCCGATGCTTCAACGTATCTACGATGGACTGGACCAGAAGATTTTTACAATTGATAAAAAACCGGATCCTGTCATTCGCATTGACGACGTCGCAAAATATAACGCGGAAGAAGGACTTGCCTTGAGCGAGGAGGAAGTCGGATATCTGAACGAGGTAAGTAAAAAGCTCAAACGTAAGTTAACAGACAGCGAAATCTTCGGATTCTCCCAGGTAAATTCCGAACATTGCCGGCATAAAATCTTCGGCGGAACATTTATCATTGACGGAAAAGAAATGGATAGCTCCCTTTTTGCCCTGATAAAAAAGACGTCGGCTGTCAACCCGAATAACCTTGTTTCGGCATACAAAGATAACGTCGCATTCAATAACGGACCTGCAGTCGAGCAGTTTGCCCCGCTGTCCGGCGACAAACCGGACTTTTATACGACAAAGAAAATACAGACCGTATTATCGTTGAAAGCCGAAACCCACAATTTCCCGACAACCGTCGAACCATTCAATGGCGCGGCTACCGGAACCGGCGGAGAAATACGCGATCGTCTTGCCGGAGGAAAAGCTTCGCTTCCTGTTGCAGGAACGGCGGTTTACATGACGTCATACCCGCGCACGGAAGAGGGACGTTCCTGGGAGAAAATCCTCGATCCGCGCAAATGGTTATACCAAACGCCGGAACAGATACTCATAAAAGCATCTAATGGCGCATCAACTTTTGGCAATCATTTCGGACAACCCCTTATCTGCGGTTCGCTGCTTACTTTCGAACATACCGAAAACAGTAAAAAACTGGCTTATGATAAAGTAATTATGCTCGCAGGGGGGGTAGGATTTGCTAATAAACGCGATGCGCTGAAAGGAAATCCCAAACCGCACGAAAAAATTGTAATCCTCGGAGGCGATAATTACCGCATCGGAATGGGCGGCGGCGCCGTATCATCCGTAAATACAGGACAGTACGCAAGCGGAATAGAGCTTAATGCCGTTCAACGCGCCAACCCCGAAATGCAGAAACGCGTCGCCAATGTCATACGAAGCATAGCCGAATCCGACAGCAATCCGATTATATCTATCCATGATCATGGCGCAGGGGGACATCTTAACTGTCTTTCGGAACTTGTTGAAGCGACAGGCGGACGCATTGACATGTCCAAATTACCGATAGGAGACCCTACGCTTTCGGCAAAAGAAATCATCGGAAACGAAAGTCAGGAACGCATGGGGCTGCTGATAAAGGAAAAGGATGTGGAACGTATCCGTCGGATAGCCGAGCGTGAACGCTCTCCAATGTATGTCGTAGGCGAGACTACCGGCGACATGGATTTTGTTTTCGAACAAAAAAACGATGAAAAACCGATCGACGTCAAACTTGAGTATATGTTCGGAAGACCGCCACGGACAATTATGGAAGACAAAACGGTAAAAGAGAAATATTCGCCGGTGAAATATAAGGAGGCCGAACTGCACCTGTACCTTGAAAATGTATTGCAGCTGGAAGCCGTTGCTTGCAAGGACTGGCTGACAAACAAAGTAGACCGGTCGGTAACAGGAAAGATTGCCCGTCAACAATGTCAGGGCAGACTGCAATTGCCGTTAAGCGACCTTGGCGCCGTCGCGCTCGATTACCGCGGCAAAAGCGGAATGGCGACTTCTATAGGACATGCGCCACAGGCGGCGCTGATCGACCCGGCGGCCGGCTCCGTTTTATCTATTGCCGAGGCCTTGACTAACATCGTTTTTGCGCCACTGACAGAACAGATCAAAAGTATTTCATTAAGCGCAAACTGGATGTGGCCATGCCGTAACGAAGGCGAAGACGCCCGTCTTTACAAAGCGGTCAAAGCGGCGTCAGACTTCGCCTGCGAGTTAGGCGTCAATATACCGACAGGAAAAGATTCCCTTTCTATGACGCAAAAATACGGTAATGAAAAAGTTCTGTCACCGGGAACAGTGATCATATCGGCAGCCGGAGAAGTAAATGACGTCAAAAAGATAGTTTCGCCGGTATTATCCGGCGACAAAAAAACATGCCTGTATTATGTGGATTTTTCGTTCGATACGATGAAGCTCGGAGGTTCCGCTTTTGCGCAGGCGCTGGGCAAAATAGGCAATGAACCGCCGACGGTTAAAGACGCCGCCTATTTCATGGATGCATTTAATGCCATACAAGAGGCCATCAACAAAGACCTGATTCTTGCCGGACATGATATTTCTGCAGGAGGTATGATCGTCACATTACTCGAGATGTGTTTTGCAAATACGGAAGGTGGAATGGAGGTTAATCTTGACATGCTGGCAGAAAAAGACATAGTCAAAATATTATTTGCGGAAAATCCGGGTATAGTTGTTCAGGTAAAAGACAAAAAATCTTTTGAAAAGCTGATGCAGACTGCGGGTATAGGTTTTGCATGTATAGCCGGACCAACAGACGAGCGACATATACTGATCGCAAAAGAGGGCGTACAATATCACTTTGGCATCGACTATATGCGCGACGTGTGGTATAAATCATCCTATTTACTGGACATACGCCAGAGCGGAAACGAATGCGCCGGCAATCGTTTTGAAAACTATAAGGTGCAACCGGTAGAATATAAGTTCCCTAAAGACTTCAATGGCGCTCTTAAATCTTATGGACTTACGGCTACGCGTCGTAAAAAAAGCGGTATAAAAGCTGCGGTAATCAGAGACAAAGGTTCCCAGTGCGAACGCGAGACAGCTTACGCCCTTTACCTTGCCGGTTTTGACGTAAAAGACGTTCACATGACAGACCTTGCTACCGGACGCGAAACCCTTGAAGATATTAACTTTATTGTATTTTGCGGCGGATTCTCAAATTCCGACGTTCTTGGTTCGGCCAAAGGATGGGCGGCAGGCATCCTGTACAACGAGAAAGCTAAACGGGCTATCGATCGTTTCTATAAGCGTAAAGATACGATGAGTATCGGAATATGTAACGGCTGCCAACTGATGGCGGAACTGGAAGTAATCTATCCGGAACATGAGAAAAAACATAAAATGATATATAACGACTCGCATAAATTCGAATCAAACTTCTTAACGCTGGAAATTCCTGAAAATAACTCCATTATGCTAGGCTCGCTCAGTGGCGCCAAACTTGGTATATGGATTGCTCACGGCGAGGGTAAGTTTGATTTCCCTTATGACGAGAATCATTACAATATTGTCGCAAAATATAATTACGACGGATATCCGGCTAACCCTAACGGGTCGCTATGGGCTGTGGCAGGCGTATGTTCGACCGACGGCCGACATCTTGCGATGATGCCGCATCCGGAAAGATCAATTTTTCCATGGCAATGCGGTTATTATCCGACAGAACGGAAAGATGATGAAGTAACGCCATGGATAGAGGCATTTACAAATGCCCGCAAATGGATTGAGAACGATTCGTCGAAAAGGTAATCTTATCAACAAAACCTGAAATGTTTTTTTTAAGTAAAAATTGTTTTTAAAAAAAAAGTTCAGTCAATATTTTTAATTTGACTGAACTTTTTTAACAAATAAATAAAATACAAAATACAAACGATATACTACTATTAATCAGCATTCATGCAAAATAAAATGAATATAATGTTGAAATGACGCCAAAGAAAAAAACACTTATTAACTATTGAAGCCTGAAATATTTACCTTTTTTGTGTAAATATTAAGTCAAATTCTACGTTCTTTGTATATTAAAAAAAAAGAAAAGGACTGAAATGAAAAAGTCAACGATTTGGATGCTTACCGGAGTTATGGCATTTGCCTTTATTGGCCTGCTTATATTGCAGGTTCAATATATTGCGACCATATTCAAAACGAGTAACGAGCAATTTGAATCGACCGTAAGACGTTGTCTGGAAAAAGTTTCCCGTGAATTTGAACAGGAAGAAGTCCGTGCATATCTTGAAGAATATACAAACTCGACAGGTACTGACTTTATGTACAAGAATCCTCCCAACCAGCAGAATATCAATCAAATGATGCAGAGCATCAGAATGCAGATCATAAAAGAGGATTCAATAGGTACAATTAAAAGTATCGAGCAGATAGAATCTTACCGTGTAACTCAAAAAATACAGAAGCCTCAAAAGACACAGTCGACGACAAGTAAAAAATCAACAATTGTCGAATCTTCCGAGGAATTTCAAAAAATGTATGCAGGACGGTATTTCCGCTCCAAGGCAATTTTGGATGAAGTCGTCTACTCTCTCATTCAAGTCGCGCATCTGACGCCTATAGAGAAACGTATCAATTTCAAGAATCTCCAGAACATTATCAAAACGGAATTTGTCAATAATGGTCTGAACCTGCCGTTCGTTCTTATGGTCGTAAACAACAACGAGCAGACGGTATATCAAAGTGAATCTTTATCTAAAGTTCCGAAAAGTTCCGATATAATCACACAAATTATATTTCCATCCGATCCTCCGTCAAAACAAAACTATATAAAACTATACTTCCCGACCAAGGGCGATTATCTGTCGGAATCGGTGTCCTTTCTTGTTCCCTCCGTCATTTTCTCTCTGATACTGCTTGTAACGTTTACCATAACGATTTACATTATCTTCCGTCAAAAGAGATTATCGGAAATGAAGAACGATTTCATAAACAATATGACGCATGAACTCAAAACGCCGGTATCTACAATTTCAATTGCTGCGCAGATGATGAAAGATTCTGATATATCGAAGAGTCCGGAAGTGTTCAAACATATATCGTCCGTAATCAATGACGAAACAAAACGTCTCGGATTTCTGGTGGAAAAAGTGCTTCAAATGTCGCTGTTCGAGAATCAGAAAGTGGCGCTTAAACTGAAAGAACTTGATATTAACGACCTGATTGTAAATATAGCCAATACATTTAAAATAAAAGTAGAAAAATCAAACGGTACGATCGACGTTGATCTGAGAGCTGAAAATTCAGCCATATTCGCAGATGAGATGCATATCACCAATATGCTGTTCAATCTCATGGATAATGCTGTAAAGTACCGCCGTGAAGACGTTCCGCTACGCCTGATGGCGCGTACGCGTAACGAAAGCGATAAAGTAATCATCTCAATTGAGGACAATGGAATTGGAATCAAGAAAGAAAATCTAAAAAAGGTTTTTGACCGTTTCTACCGCGTTCCGACAGGAAATGTTCATAATGTCAAGGGATTCGGACTTGGACTTGCTTATGTTCGCAAAGTCGCGGAAGATCACAAAGGATCAATACGGGCGGAAAATGGCCTTGGAAACATTGGGACAACATTTATTATTACATTACCAACTATTAAAAATTAAAGTTATGGACGAACAAATGAAAATCTTCTTCTGCGAAGACGATGAAAATTTAGGAATGCTTTTAAGAGAATACTTACAAGCAAAAGGTTATGCGACTGATCTCTTCTCCGACGGGGAAGCCGGATACAAAGGTTTCTTAAAAGAGAAATATGACTTATGCATACTTGACGTCATGATGCCGAAAAAAGGCGGCTTTACGCTGGCTCAGGAAATACGTTCTATCAATCCGGATATACCTGTTATATTCCTTACTGCAAAAACAATGAAGGAAGATATCCTTGAAGGGTTTAAAATAGGAGCCGATGATTATATAACAAAACCGTTCAGCATGGAAGAATTGTTACTTCGTATCGAAGCGATTCTTCGCCGCGTAAGAGGAAAGAAACTGAAAGACGTTCCATTCTACAAACTTGGAAGTTTTACTTTTGACACGCAAAAACAGACGCTTGCCATCAGAGAAAAAGTGATCAAACTGACTACAAAAGAATGTGAATTGTTAAGCTTGCTCTGCGCGCACATCAACGAAGTGCTTGAACGTAATTACGCATTGAAAACAATCTGGGTGGATGATAACTATTTCAACGCGCGCAGTATGGACGTTTATATCACAAAACTGCGTAAATTGCTAAAAGAAGATCCGAACATCGAAATCATCAATGTGCATGGCAAGGGATATAAACTTATCGCCCCGATGAATGAATAAGAAGTCGCAGATTTCTGAAATATCAGTCTGATTAGTAGAGCGAGGCGATCTTAAAAAGGTAGCCTCGTTCTTTTTACAACATCCTGTAGCTCTTCATCTCTTCCCTGAATCCGGAAACTTTCCCCTCAGTAACGCTATTCATTAAAGACCAGAAACGTTCGCTATGATTCATCTCCACCGTATGGCACAACTCGTGTAAAAGAATATAATCCAGCAAATGTTCAGGAAGTAACATGACAGATAAAGACAGGTTTATACTTTTCCGGGTCGTACAACTTCCCCAGTGTGTACGGCTATTGTTTATTTTAACCGAGGCATATTGAAACCCATGCCTTCCCGCCAGTTCTTTCAATCGAACAGGAAGAAGTCGTTTCGCCTCATAACGAAGCGCATTCTCTAATATCTTCCGTAGCTTCTCCTGAATCCGTTCGTCGGAAAAATCTGTCTGTAGCGGACATGAAACATAAAGAACGCCCTCCTTCAATGTCGAATAAAGGTTATCGAGAGAAGTACAGATAATCCGCAACGAAAACGAGTATGTCCGGAACTCCGTATTTTCATCAAAGACTATGCGTTTAGGCGCTTTTCGTAAAATATGAAGCAGACGACCCTGCTGTTCATTCATAAAAGAAAATAGTTCGCGCTCATTTCCATAAGCAGGTATAGTAGCATATACATGACCGTTTTCCACACGCAATAAATATCGCCGGGCGCGAGGATTACGGCGTAGAAAAACAATGCCCAAATCGCCCGCTTCTATTTTTTTATACTCAACCATACCGCAAAATTAGACGAAAAACCCGGGCTTTCCAAACGCGAGAAATAAAAATCAAAACCATCCTGTCGCGCTTACTCCCGTATTTAACCGACTGAAAAACGCGACTAATGGTTCGACTAAAGTATAGCGTTCATCAGCTGACGCCGTGAAAACAAAATATATTTTATTTTCACGCAACTTGTAAAAGTTGTTTCTTTCATCTATTTTTGTACGAAAATTTCCCATAACGAATATTTCATTATGAAATCGGCTACCGTATTATTGAGTTGTATTCTCCTTACATCATGTATCGAAAGAATTATCGAAGGAGATGAAAGAGATGAATCTTCGGCCAATATATTCTCGCATCCCCAGCTCATCGCCAGTCCGAAAAACGACGACGAGTACTTCTTCAACTATCGCTTAACCCAATTCGCCCCTTCGACGGAGCCGTTTATCAAAGAAACGTTCGGCGCCGGGCTGACGTTCGAGGATATCGGTTTCTGGGAGCACGTCTCCTACACTTCCTGCGTCGTCGGCTTCACGACCAACCTGCCCGCCATCTCTATCGTCGAATACGGCGAAACCGCCGACTACGGCCACGCGACCGCCCAGTCCGAATCCTACTTCTACCAGCACCTGCATTACATCAAAGGGCTGGAATCCGGCAAAACATATCACTACCGTTTTCTTGCGCAGAACGACGACGGCGCGACCGTCGCCTCCTCCGACCATACGTTTACGCTCCGCACACTGACCGACGACGTCATCCGCATCCCCGACGACATGGAAGGCGATCCGCCCTACCACCTCGCGCAGAGCAACGCCAAATATGTCCTCACACGCGACCTGTCCGTCCCTACGATGGCTATCAATATCAAAGCGCACAACGTGGAACTCGACCTCGACGGGCATACGATTATCTACGACGAGGAGCCTTCGACAGTTGTCGGTTCGGGTATTTATGACGAAACGGCTACTTTTGGTATCCGCGCGGGACTGTGGAACTTCACTAATTTCAAGATCCTGAACGGGGTTATCAAACAGGGACGTAATGGCGGCGCCGGAGTTATCGGGCAGGGATACAACCCTCTTTTCCTGAATCACATGGGAACGACCTACAACGAAATAGCCGGCGTCACGGTCGATTATTACGGCGACAACATAGGCGGCATGGTAACCTCCAACGGGCATGTACATCACAACGTGCTCTATGACAGAGGTAGCGCCATCGACGACCGCCACATAGCAGTCCGGGCGATCTCCGTCGCCGCCGGAACCATCGATCCGCGCAACGAATTTTCCTTCAATTCCCTGCGCCGCTTCCGGCACTGGGGCATCGGCTCCACCAGCGGCAAAGTGCACCACAACGAGCTCTATTCCGACAGTTTCGCCACGAACAGTTTCGCCCTGGCCGCAGGAGATAATGTAGAGGTGTCGAACAACAAAATATTCGGCATGGGATACCTCCCCATCGGCGTCGGATGGGGCAGCGACCTCTACGTGAAAGAGAACTTTATCTATATGCGCGGCTTCGCGCCCACCCAGCGCAGCGATGAATACGGCCGCAGGTCGTCCATCGCCGGGATGCGCGTCACAGACGGCAACGTGAAAAACCTGCTCTACGAGGACAACGTCATCGTCCTTAAACCCGAAGACAACTGTGTCCAGGCACGCGGCATCTGGGGCTTCAACGCCGTGGGCAACACAAACATCGTATACCGCCGCAACACCGTCAAGGTCGAAGCCATGCCGGGCAATCTCCGGAATCCCGAAAAGGGCGTCGCAGCCTCAGGCGCCGATCCTGCGGCCTATTACAACGATGAGGTGAACTACGCGCTGTCGGCCGTCACCTTTAGCGAAAGGGCGGAAAACTTTCCGGAAAGCGCCCCCCTTGCCGACCCGGTTATTTTTGAAGACAACCGCTTCATCGGCAACGTGAACCTCGTCGCCATCGGCGAAGGATACGGCATCTGCAACAGCGTCTGGATGTATCGCACCAAACTGGAGAAAATCGAACACGACAGCGAATTTTTCCGTCCCGTCCGCCTCGGCTTCTGGTATTGGGACACCGGTAACAACCAAATGATCGACACCGAATGTATCGGCTTCGAAGAGGCCGAGATGACGCCCTACTTCTTCGGCAGCTCCGGCAAAATGGAAATGCGCTACGGCGAAAGCAAGACCCTGACTTTCACAAACCGAAACGGCTTGCCGCTGGTCGACAAAACGATCACCCTGACCATGAAGCCACAGGACGGCCACACGCAAACCCTCCGAACCAACAGCAACGGCACAGTTGATTTCGACTTGTTGAACGTGCGACACTTCTGCTGGGGCAACAGCCTGGAACACGGCGGAGTAAAAGGCTCACCCTCGCGAACGGATTATCAACAATACGTCTTCAGCATAAACGGATACAAACCTCTCGCCGTCTCGATCACACAGTTAAAAAACAGCGAAAGCATTACGATGGAAGATTAATGGAGACGCTCCGATATTTGTCTCTCTATTTAAAACGGCGCCGGAATACTAAAATGTATTGGAAATATATGATAAATTATTTTTTTACTATACTAATTAATTCAAATTTATTATGAAAACAAAATCTTTAATTCCCGTATTAATGACTTGCTTCCTGATTATTTGCGGAGAAGTAGCGGGTCAGTTGATTAAGACCCCGACTCCGCCCCGTCCTGCAGGTCAGAAAGATGTTTTAAAATTGACTGCCGATCCGATTCCTGTCGTACGTGTAGCTTTTATCGGTTTGGGGATGCGCGGTCCGGGCGCCGTAAATCGTATGGCACAGATTGACGGCGTTGAAATTGTAGCGCTCTGCGATCTTCGTCAGGAACGTGTGGAGGCAGCGAACAAAAACCTCACAGAACGTTTCGGAAAACCTAAAGCGAAAGAGTTTTACGGAGATCCGGAGACGTGGCGCCAAGTGACGGCATTGCCCGATGTCGACCTGATTTACATCGCTACAGACTGGAAAAATCATGCGCGCATGGGCGTTCAGGCAATGAAAGACGGTAAACATGTAGCAATCGAAGTTCCTTCCGCAATGACAATGGAAGAAATATGGGATCTGATCAACACTTCCGAACAAACCCGTAAGCATTGCATGCAATTGGAAAATTGCGTATATGACTTTTTTGAGCTGACCTGCCTGAATATGGCTCAACAAGGAATATTTGGCGAAATTATGCATGGCGAAGGAGCCTATATCCATGGTTTACAACAGTTCTGGAAATCCTATTGGAATAACTGGCGTATGGATTTTAACCGTGAACATCGCGGCGACGTTTATCCGACCCATGGTCTCGGACCGGTTTGTATGGCCATGAATATCCACCGGGGAGACAAGCTGAACTATTTGACGTCTATGGATACAAAAGCGATAGGTAACCCTGCCTATATCAAAGAAACAACAGGCGAAGATGCGACTACTTTCCGTAATGGCGATCACACAATGACAATGATCCGTACGGAAAAAAATAAGACAATCATGATTCAACACGACGTAACCTCTCCACGCCCTTACAGCCGTATGTTTCAATTGTCCGGAACCAAAGGATTTGCAAATAAATATCCGCTACAAGGTTTTGCTCTGGAAGCCGACGCCGTGGATCCGGAAGGCATACCTGATCATGAAGATCTGAACGCTCACCATTTCGTATCGGATGAAACCCGCAAAGCGCTGATGGAAAAATACAAACATCCGATTGCAAAAGATATTGAAGAAAAAGCAAAAACAGTAGGCGGACATGGCGGAATGGACTATATCATGGATTATCGTCTGATCTATTGCCTGCAGAAAGGCTTACCTCTGGATATGGATGTATATGACCTTGCAGAATGGTGCTGCCTGATTCCATTGACTGAAATATCGCTGGATAATGGCTCCGCTCCGGTAGAAATACCCGATTTCACCCGCGGAGCGTGGAATAGGCTAGAGAAGGTTGAATTTGCAAAATAAATCCGGGAAACGGCGATTATCCATAATAGTCGCCGTTTCATTTAAAAATAAGCTTGCTTATTTTGTATTTCTCACGGCTTACGTTACCTTTGCACGCTAATTGTGAAATACAAATCATTGAAAAATCATGAAGAAAAAAGCGCTTTTAATCATTTGTGACGGTTGGGGAATCGGCAATAAAAAAATAAACGATGTAATCCACAATACTCCTACTCCTTACTGGGATTATCTGACAGAGACCTATCCTAACTCGCAACTTCAGGCTTCAGGAGAAAATGTAGGGTTACCTGACGGACAAATGGGTAATTCCGAGGTAGGGCATCTCAACATCGGCGCCGGACGCGTCGTTTATCAGGACCTCGTAAAAATCAATAAAGCATGCCGTAACAATTCCATCCTGGAAAATCCGGAAATCAAACGCGCTTACGAATATGCTGAAAAAAATGACAAACAGATACATTTCTTAGGGCTGGTTTCTGATGGCGGCGTACATAGCTCTATGGATCATCTGTTTAAATTGACCGAAATATCCAAAGTTTACGGCGTCACAAAATCTTATGTACACTGTTTCATGGATGGACGCGATACGGACCCTAAAAGTGGAAAAGGGTTTATTGAACAACTTGAAAACCATCTGAAAGTAACAGGCGGCAAAATCGCCTCTATTATCGGACGCTATTATGCCATGGATCGCGACAAACGCTGGGAACGCGTGAAAGAAGCTTATGACTTACTGGTAAAAGGTGTCGGCAAACAATCGGAAGATATGGTTAAAGCGATGGAAGAATCATATGCCGACGATGTAACGGACGAGTTTGTAAAGCCGATCGTACACATGGAAAACGGAAAACCGGTTTCTGTTATCGAGGAAGGCGATGTTGTCATATTCTTCAACTTCCGTAACGACCGCGCCAAAGAACTTACAATTGTTTTGACACAACAGGATATGCCGGAAGCCGGAATGAAAACAATTCCGAATCTGCAATATTTCACAATGACTCCTTATGATGCGAAATTCAAAGGTTTGCATATATTATTCGATAAAGATAACGTAGACAATACGCTGGGAGAATATCTGGCGTCCAAATCGCTAAAGCAACTTCACATTGCGGAAACTGAAAAATATGCGCACGTTACATTCTTCTTCAATGGAGGCCGCGAAGCGCCTTTTGAAGGAGAAGATCGCATACTTGTTCCCTCTCCGAAAGTGGCTACTTACGACCTCAAGCCGGAAATGAGCGCCTGCGAAGTAAAAGAAAAACTGGTCGAAGCCATCAATACACAGAAATATGACTTTATTGTTTGCAACTATGCAAACGGGGATATGGTAGGGCATACCGGCATATATAAAGCAATAGAGAAAGCGGTGATCGCGGTTGACGCATGTCTTAAAGATACCGTAGAGGCGGCAAAGGCCAATGATTATGAGGCGATTATCATTGCGGATCATGGAAATGCAGATCATGCGCTTAACGAAGATGGCTCCCCGAACACGGCCCATTCATTAAATCCTGTTCCATTCGTATATGTAACAACCGACACATCGGCAAAAGTGTCGGACGGAATCCTGGCGGACGTAGCTCCATCCCTGTTGCACATCATGGAACTTGAACAGCCTAAAGAAATGACCGGCAAAAATCTGATTGATTAATATATAGAAATACGCGTATCGGCAACTATGCGCTAATACGCGTATGCTCATATTATAACAACCATATCATGATCCGGATAGAAGATACGATAATCAGTCTCGACCTTATTGAAAGATATTTCATCTGCGACCTGAAGCAATGCAAAGGAGCATGTTGCATCGAGGGAGATGCGGGAGCTCCGCTTGAAAAAGAAGAGTTTGAAATGCTGCGCAAAATACTTCCTGTTATATGGGAAGATCTTTCACCGGAAGCGCAGACTGTTATAAATAAGCAGGGCGTCGGATATATTGATACGGAAAATGACATTGTTACTTCCATTGTAAAGGGGAAAAATTGCGTTTTTACGTATCATGACGCAAACGGCGTCTGTAAATGCGCCATAGAAAAAGCATACTATGAAGGTCGTATCAAATTCATGAAACCGATATCATGCCATCTCTATCCCATACGTGTCGTGCGCTACAAAAACTATCAGGCGGTCAACTATCACAGGTGGAAAATCTGCCGTGCAGCAGAGATACTGGGTGAACAGAAACGTCTGCCCGTATACCTGTTTCTTCGCGAACCGCTCATTCGTAAATTCGGTGAAGAGTGGTATAATGCGCTGGACGCCTGCGCCAAAGAGTACAAAAAATAAAGTTATTAGATAAAATAAATATATCCCCGAAAAATGCTCCATTTTCGGGCAAATTGTAACGGAAATTCCTGTTTCTATGGGGAAAATATGCAATGTGGGTTAAATGAATCATACATTTAATCAATTGCATAAGGAACGCCGGCAAGAGGTATTTCAAAATCTTTCATATCCACATTTATCAAAGCCATATTTGCAGGCAACCTACTCAATGCGGAAGAAGATATCTGCTCCCATGTATAAGCTTTCCCCGTATAAGCCGATTCGCGCGCCATTACAGCCGTCAAAGACGAAATTGCCGCACTTTCGGCAACATTCAACACTTGCCCCTGCCGGATATGATTAACCAGCACAATATGTTCCAGCGTATACATGTCATGAACTTTATATTTAGCTTTGGCTTCTTCTTTATCGTATTGCCAGATAATATCGCCTTTGTGATTCCGGATAGAAAAATCGCTACTGTACCATGTTCCCTTTTCACCATGGATAACAGCCCCCGCCCCATTATCGCATTGATCAATCCGGCGTACCAGGCCGCCTAATGTCGCGCCTCCTTCATAATCAAAATGCATACTGAAATTATCATATACGTTTCCGATATTTTTACGTATTCGTGAACCGTATGCAATGACTTTTTGCGGTTTTAGATGAGAAAACCAGTTAAATACATCAATCCAGTGGATCAACATATTACTGATCTGATCGCCATTGACCCAACTCCAATTAAAATGGCCGCGGATCATATATTCCATATCCGACCATTCCGGACGGCGGACAATAAACTGATCGCGTCCCGTATGATAATAAACATACCCGGAGATAATCCGGCCGATAAGTCCCTCCTGCACTTTTTGATAAGATGCAACAAACGGGCGGTCAAAGCGATATTGCGTGCCGGGCAAAACATTTAATCTCCTGCTTACTGCCTGTCTGGCCGCCGCTAAAAAGGCGCGGAAACCTACGGGGTCGATGCCTGCCGGCTTTTCTACAAACACATGTTTACCCTGCTCTACTGCATATTTCAGCTGTTCCGCGTGAAAACAGTTTGGGGAAGCTATTAAAATCAGGTCGACCGGTAATTCACATACTTTCTTATATGCATCAAAATCGGTAAAGCACATATCATCGGGAATCGTAATATTTTTCCCTTCTTTCAGTCGCTGCCGACCGGCTTCCAATTTGTCCGGAAATAAATCGGCAAGCGCTACAACAGACAAGCCGTCTCCGGCGTCCAAGAAATTAAAAGCGGCGCCTATACCTCTTGAGCCGCATCCGACCAAAGCCGCTTTTATCGGTTTACCGTCGACAGCTTTATCCGAAAGTTCCGGTATATATAATTCATTTAACGGATGCAACGGCGTTTGTACCTGCTTTTCCTTTCCTGAACAGGAACTCAACAATAAACCAGAGCCAAGAGTCCCGCTTAAACCGAGAGCTGTCGCTTCGGATAAAAAATCACGTCTGGTAAATAGATGTTTTGATTTCATAAAAGAAAATTTTTGAAGGTAGATTTTTTTTACTGCAAATGTAAATCAACTGATTTTAGTTCACGTGAACAATTTGCGAAAAAAAAACTTCAAATAACGTCAATTCAGAAATGAACAAGAACAACATGCTCATTCTAACATTTTATTTTTTCGTCGCAAAGTTTGAATTAATTACAAAAAGAATAAATCAAACGAAATCTATTTGACATAATGATTTTCCAAATTCATGTATTGAATTTTTGATTTTCAAAATGGTTTTTTGAGTGGGCTTCTTTCTTCCATTTACGTAATGGCTTAATAATCCTTGATTTAATCCTGTCAAACGGGACATTCCGGCTAATGATAACAAGTTGGAATAGGCGGACAGGAAAGAGGCGGTATCGTACTTGAAATCAAATTCCAGTTGGGGAAATTCTTTTCCTTCGCTTTGATAGGTTTCTTTCATTTCTTCGTATCCGATCCGGAAGTCTTCCATGGTTTCTTCCACGGTTTTTCCTTCGCCCAGTACGCCGAATTTTATTTTTTCGTCGCTGATATAGGCTGAATAACGTCCTTTGCTGTTTTGTTCAATAATTACTGTTACTTTCATAGCGCTAATTGTTTTATTAGAAAGTTCGGGGCTATTTTTTAGCTCCTGACTTGGTAAGAATGTCATTTAATGTTCCTTTGGCAACTTCTTCGTTTTTGTGCCGACTCATTTCAAAGAATTCTCCCGTATCATGATTTAGCCAAATCGGATGTCGGCGTCCCTGATGATGAAAACGGCTATTGGTCGTTTTCCTGAGAGGCCTCTCTACCTCCGAATATTTCATAATGTCAATGTTCATTTAATTAACATGCCGCAAAGGTACGAATATTGATACTTTTATGCAAGTTTTCCGGGCAGTTATTTGTGTGTGTTTGTGTTCTATGATGTTCAATCAAAATTTTCATCTGACCTGAGCTGGTTGAGCTAAAATCCAAGTTATCCGTCCGGATTTTTCAATTTCACTTTCACCAGATATTCATGCCCTTTTTCCTCCGGTAAATCAAACAGTTTTCGTACCGGCGGGTCTTGCGTGAAAGTTTCAATCCTGCACAAGCGATGTACGCCTTAGAGATTGGCCGGTACGATAGACGTCAGTATTTGAACGTTACAGAAGCGCGATGCGTTCGTTTTTACTGTCTCGAATACACGGTTTAATTGCCTTGCGAGGCCCTGTGAGCAGACGTAATACCGGATCACGGTCAACACCGTGCGACTTGTCAAGCGTTCTTCAGTGAAACTTTTTCCGGCTTTTCCTGCTCTGAATTCTAACTTTTTATTATCTTTGTCGCATATATGTCGGGCGATGTTAATTTTATTGTTTAATGTCTTAAAAATAAGCATTTTATCTGACACATGCAAATTTCATTTTAGATTTTTAGGTAACAATGAAAAAGACGCTATTGATTATCATCATTCTTTTTTGCTATATTCCGGCAGCGTGGAGTTTCGGGAACGGAGCGGAACCGGTGAAAGGAAAATGGCTTAGCATTGAGCATTCGCAAAGCAAGCCGAATACCTGGCTTATTTTCCGTAAAGACGTGAATCTGGCAGTTGCGCCGGCATCGCTTACCGCCCGCATTGCGGTGGATTCCAAATATTGGCTTTGGATTAATGACCGTATGGTTGTGTTTGAAGGCGGACTGAAACGGGGTCCTGCGCGCCATGCAACTTATTACGACGAGGTCGAAATCGCCCCCTATCTAACGAGCGGCGACAATACCATTGCCGTCCTTGTCTGGCATTTCGGACGGAACGGATTCAGTCACGCCAATAGCGGCGTCGCGGGATTATGGTTTGAGGCGATAGCCGGCGGCGTTGAACTCGTTTCGGACGGTTCATGGACGGGAACGGTCTATGACGCCTATCAGGATACGGAAGCGCCTTATCCCAATTATCGTCTGCCGGAGAGCAATATCCGCTTTGATGCGCGGCTGGAACTTGCCGGCTGGAATAAAAAGTCATTTACAGGACATATACACGGCACGTTATTAATTGATGAGATTAAGGATACGTCGGTTGGACAGTTGGTAAAGCGCCCGATACCTTTGTGGAAAGATTACGGGCTGACGGAATATACAGCCGTCAGGAAATCGGTCGGCGGGGATACGCTCTTTTGCCGTTTACCGTATAATTGTCATGTTACCCCATACCTGAAAGTAAAAGCTGCCGAAGGCGCTGTCATCGGAATGCATACGGATCTTTATATTTCCGGTAATTCGCCTAACGTGCGCGCCGAATACGTCACACGCAACGGAGAGCAGGAATACGAAAGTCCGGGCTGGATGAACGGCAACGAAGTATGGTATGTAATACCCAAAGGCGTGGAGGTCGTCGAGGTAAAATACCGCGAGACGGGATATAATGCGGAGTTTGTTACGCCATTCCGCTGCAATGACCCTTTTTACACGGAATTGTGGAAGCGTGCGGCGCGTACGCTTTATGTTACTATGCGCGATACGTATATGGATTGCCCCGACCGTGAGCGCGCCCAATGGTGGGGCGACGAAGTGAATGAACTTGGCGAAACCTTTTATGCCCTGACGCCCTCATCGCACCAATTGGCGCTGAAAGGTATTCACGAATTGGCGAACTGGCAACGCGCCGACGGCGTTATTTTTTCTCCCGTTCCCGCCGGAAACTGGAACAGGGAATTACCCCTCCAAATGCTGGCGGCAGTCGGATGGTATGGGTTTTATACGCAATATTATTACAGCGCCGACAGCAGTTATATTCCTGTGATATACGACGGCCTGAAGAAATACCTGCACGAAGTATGGCGGACGGACGCAGACGGATTGCCCATAGTGCGCCACGGCGAGTGGAGCTGGGGCGACTGGGGAGAACATATTGATTTGGACGTTTTGACGAGCGCATGGTATTATCTGGCGCTGAAAGCGGAACAGGCATTTGCACGACAGCTTGGAAAAGACGAGGAGGCGGATGCAGTCGGGCTAATGATGAAAAAGATAGCGGAAATTTTCGATACGCGCTTCTGGACAGGCGCTGCTTACCGTTCACCCGCGCATAAGGGAGTAACGGACGACCGTGCACAGGCTATGGCTGTCGTTTCGGGATTGGCTTCGGCGGACAAATACCCCGCTCTATTGAAAGTATTGAAAAAGGAATATCATGCCAGCCCCTATATGGAAAAATATGTGCTGGAAGCCCTGTTCCTCATGAACGAACCTGCATTCGCACTGGAACGTATGAAAGCGCGATACGAAAACATGTTATCGTATGCAGCATATACTACTCTTTTTGAAGGATGGGATATACACTCCGGGACGATCAACCACGCATGGAGCGGAGGACCGCTTACGTTGTTAAGTCAGAAAGTCTGCGGCGTCGAACCCACTTCGCCGGGATTCCGGACTTTCCGGGTGGCTCCGCAATTGGGCTTTTTAACGGAGGCTTCAACAACCATAGCGTCGGTAAGCGGCGAGATTAGCGTGTCCGTTTCCCAAAAAGGACAAAAGATGAAAGTCAAGGTGAAAGTCCCCGAAGGCGTAACCGCAGAAGTTGTTTTTCCTAAGGGTAAAGCGGTCGAAGTCGGCGCGGGAGAACATACGCTGGAACGATAGGATGAAAACAACGGTTAATAGCTGCTATACTTTTACAGACATGAAACGAACATGCAAAACGGCTTGCGCCAAAGAGTTATGAACATACTGTGAGTTCTATGTTTCCTTA
>JAIROL010000242.1 GCA_031257565.1 Tannerella sp.
CAAATGATAAGTACATATTGCTAATTTTGGAGCAAAGTTTTTCAATACGTTCATTGCTCCACGCAACATATCTCGCTCGGATCCTTCTATATCAGCCTTGATAAAATCTATGTGTTCCAACTTATTTTCTTCCACAAACTTATCCAGCGTAGTAATCGATATTTTTTCAGAGCCTGCGCCACTCTTGGAAGTAAGAGTAGTTGCTCCACTATTGTCGTCTTGAATTAAAATATTCATCTCACATTCTGTACTGCCTAATCCTTTTTGAACAGGACAAATACATCCCTCATTATTAAAAATGTTTAATGATTTTGTTTTACATAACAATTGAAATGATTCATTCACCGGTTCGAAAGCATATACTATTGCTCCTTTAGAAGCAGCATACGCACTATAATCTCCAATCCAAGCGCCGGCATCAATAACAATATCACCTTTTTTGACAGTCACATCAAAATCTTCATCTGTATAACCGTATGGTCCCTCTCCCATAAAACAGTCTAAATAATCAACAATATATTTATCATAATTATCATTAAGAAAACAGTGAAATAAAAAAGTATCTTCACAAAACCGTTTCAATGTTTGCAATTTCTCTTTAGAACCTGATACATCAGGAATTTTAACTCCGTTAAAATCAAAACAAGAAATTTCCCCATTTTGTTTTAACCATTTATGTTTGAAAGTTTCTATTTCTTTTTTACGAAAATCTTCTGTTTCCTGTTCTTTCTTTTTACGTTTTGCCACCTGATAATCATAAAAAAACTGAAAAAAGAAAGGAAAGAACCTCAATTCCCGTGCAACTCCTTTTAAGAAATATGCAAATGCTTCTCCTCGCGTCCATTTTCTGTAGCGTAATCCATTTATTGTATTCTGATAAAGTTTCATTTCTTTATATTAAAGTATATTTCATTTCGGATTGCAAAGGTAACATTTTTTAAAATATTTATATAGTGTTACGTCAATTTTTAAAGGACGGATATGATTTTTTGTAACTGTTAAACAGCGATTCGGCGTAAAAAAAATTAGTTGTTGAAAAATTGCATCTCTCTTATTATCAGTATCTGAAAATTTATCAGGTCAGGAGTTCCGTATATAGAAGATATTGATTTTTCCTGAGTTCAGATGATTAATTTACCTTTTTCTACCCCTGTTTATTTTTATGTTTTTATATAAATTGGGTGAAGCGGAAGGCCTTGCTTTTGACCATGCTATTAGCCGCAGCAGATCAATCTCCGATATTTTTTTCTCCCTGAATAGCCGGTACTTTACCGAGCGCTTACGTTTTTTTTGTATATTTGCAAGCATGGAAATATTGTGCTATGGGATCTAAAATAACGACCATGTATTGTCGGCGGACGGGAAATGGTTATATTCGAGGAAAAGCCTGTTTCTTTGCAATCGGGCATATGTACGATATTTAAAACTGCAATTTCGCAATATATTATGCTACGCGTGATTCTCCTCACAGATTTATCGGAAGAATATGCCAAAAACTTGCTGAAAGGCATCGTCCGCTATTCCAACAGACACGAACCGTGGGTGTTGTGCAAGATGCCGCTTTCTTACCGTGCCGAACATGCCGTCGAAGGCGTTCTGGCATGGGCGAAAAAATGGAAAGCGGACGGCATCATCGCGCAGTTTTATAATACGGACAATGTCTCTGTTTTTCGAGAGAACGGAATCGCCGCCATTGCGCAGGATTTTAAACTGCGTTTTACCGAAATACCCAATATTACCGGCGCACATAAAGAAACCGGATGGATGGGCGCCGATTATTTCATTCGGAAAGGATTCAAAAATTTCGCCTTTTACGGATTTAGCGGTATCGTCTGGTCGTTCGAAAGATGCGAAGGTTTTCTGGAAGAGATTACCCGACATCATTTGGAAAAGAATTTTTACGAATACCGGAATACCGACTTCAAAGAACTCTGGTACTACGAAACGGCGCCGTTGGCAGCCTGGCTGAAAATATTGCCCAAACCGGTAGCGTTGATGGCCTGCGACGATAATCAGGGACACCATATCGCCGAAGTATGCAAACAGTGCGGCATCAAAATCCCGGAAGAAATAGCCATTTTGGGCGTTGACAACGATGAGGCCGTATGTTCCCTTTCTTCCACTCCGCTTTCGTCCGTCAATCAGGCGGTTGAAAAAGGCGGCTACGAAACCGCACGGCTGATGGAGATGATGATCAAAAATCCCAATGCCTCTTACGATGACGTGGTCATCCGTCCCACGCATATTACCACGCGGCAGTCGACCGATATTTACGCTACCGCCGACAAATATATTTCAATCGTGCTTAAATACATCCACCAGCATACGAATAAAAAACTCAGGATAGACGACCTTACGCGTTTAGTCCCTCTTTCCCGAAGGCTGCTTGAAACCCGTTTCAAACAGGAAACAGGGATGCCCGTCCATACCTACATTACCAACCTGCGCATCGAACGGTTTTCCCACTATTTGCTGGAAACCGACGCCCCGATTACCGAAATTGTCGACCAAACCGAATTTTCCGACTATAAAAACATAGCGCGTCAGTTTAAAAAAATAAAAGGTTGTACGCCATCCGAATACAGAATCAGAAACTCAATTTAATCATAATTTGCGTATTTCGAAGATATTAATACATAAAAAAGGATTGTTTTCCATTTCTTAGCTATCTATCTTTGAGAAAATTTTTTAGCGCATGAACC
>JAIROL010000272.1 GCA_031257565.1 Tannerella sp.
TGTGTACATTATTTATTTTTTAACATTTCGGTAACATAGAACTCACAGCATGTTCATAACTCTTTGGCGCAAGCCGTTTTGCATGTTCGTTTCATGTGTACATTTTTTATTTTTTAACACTAAGGCAACATAGAACTCACAGCATGTTCATAACTCTTTGGCGCAAGCCGTTTTACATGTTCGTTTCATGTGTACATTAGTTTATTTTTAACATTAAGGAAGACAAAAGTATTATTACACAATTAATGAATGGATTAAAAAAAGATTAATTAAGCGAATTAAATAAAAAAATAAATAAAAAAATCATTTTGTATCCTAAAAAATGAATGAAATATGTTTATTTAAAAAAAACAACTTAATTTTGTGAAATAAATTTTTGTTTTCAACTATAAAAATTTTTTCCATTTTGAAAAGGAGTACTCTATTCATTCTGATTTATATTTGTTCTTTGCAATCAATAATTGCAGAGAACATTCAATATGGGCTTGAATTTAACTCATTCGAAGTTATACAGGAACTGCGCACCGGATTAAACCTTACGCCGGACAAGCCATTCTCTTTTAAAAAAGGTTTCACATTATCATTTGATTTTTGTTTTCAGTCTGAGCACCAACGCGATTTCGGATATATATTCAGAATGATTACTCAAAATGGACAATACATCGATTTTGTAGTAAATCAAACCAATTTAACGCTGTCGCATTCCGAGAACGGAATCATAGCGGAATGTAGTTTTGAAGAAATCAATCTTGATTTTGACGTTTATACTTCGTTTGAAATAACGATTCATCCCCAAAAAGACAGTTTGAATATATTGATTGGAAATAAAGAATTTTTTGCTAAAGTTGCTTCTCTGACTCATTTTAAAACCGTGAACATTGTTTTTGGTAAATCCAATCGGAAGCGCTTTCTGGTGAGCGATGTTCCTCGAATGTTGATAAAAAACATATCGATCAGCAATCACCGGCAAGAACGGGCGTATTCGTGGCCGCTATCAAAACACATAGTCGACGGCGTTTACGACGAATTGAAAGGCCGATTTGCTTCGGTTGAAAATCCGCTGTGGATCTTGGATAAACACGCTTTCTGGAAAAAACGGGTTTCTTTCGGCATGCAAAATAATCCGCAAATTTCATACGATTCGAAGGCCGACCATATCCTTTTCTCCGACCAAACACATTTTTTTGTTTATGACACAAAAAATCATCAGTTGAAAAACAATAAAATTATGGCCGGACTACCCCACAGCAATCGTTCAAATCAAATGATTTATAATCAATTAACCGATTCCTGTTATTCCTATCATTTTACACTGGAACTTGGAAAAGATGTAGTTACATTCGATACTGCAAAAAAAGTCTGGAACAACCATGCCTTTGAAAAAGAATCTGTAGTAGATTACTGGCACCACAATCGGTATATATCCCCGGCAGACAGTTGCCTGTACCTGTTCAACGGCTACGGTCATCATATTTACAAGAGCGTCGTAAATAAATACAATTTTTCTACCAAAAAATGGAGCGCTTTCAATTATAAAGGAGACCGGATTTCACCCCGCTATTTGAGTGGATTGGGCGTCGTGGATGATCATCGGGTGTTGATTTTCGGAGGATACGGAAATGAAACCGGAGCGCAAGAACTTTCTACCCGAAATTACTACGATTTATATCAGGTGGATACAAAAACCATGGAATCTCAAAAACTGTGGGAAATGCCTTATCAGGATAACAATTTTGTAGTTTCCAATTCTATGATTGTCGATACGCTTTCTCGTTGCTTTTATGCCTTATGCTTTTCGCAACAGATATACAATAACTTCCTGTCTCTGTATAAATTTTCGATGGATAAACCTGACTACGAAATTCTGGCCGATAAGATTCCGTTTAAATTTGAAGATATTTACTCGTATGTCGACTTGTTTCTGAACCAGGCGAAAACCGAACTGACGGCAGTTACTTATTCGTCTGTCGCTTCCGAATCGGCGTCGGAAGTAGCTGTTTATACGCTTGCTTTTCCGCCCTTGCAGGAAAAGGAGTTATATCAAAAGATGCAAAAATCTCCAAGCAAGTTGATTATCGGCTGTTTTCTGATTGTGATACTGCTTACAGGCCTTGGCTTTATGTTATATCAACAGAAAAAACACACTAAAGAACAATCATATAGCGATGATTATGAGCCGATTACAGGAATTAAGCCCCTCTATAAACGCGCCGAGAAACAGGCGATCTATTTATTCGGAGGATTTCAGACAATGGATAAAAACGGACACGATATAACCGGAGAATTTTCGCCTATGCTCAAACAGTTATTCCTTATTATAGTATTGCATACATTGAAAAACGGAAAGGGAATTTCATCTACCATGTTGCGGGAAACGTTGTGGTATGACAAGAGCGAGGAAAGCGCAAAAAATAACAGAGGCGTTTCGATGAGTAAGCTTCGGCAAATTTTTGAACTTATCGGATACATTGTCTTAAAAAAACAAAACTCGCTGTGGGTAGTAGAATTTGGCGATGAGATTCACTGCGATTACTACGAAGCGCTTATCCTTATGAAACGCCTGAAAGAGGGAACAAACGGCGAGATAAAAGATTTGCGAAGGCTTTTGTCAATCGTTTCGGTCGGAGAACTTCTGCCAAACTTGCAAACGGAGTGGGTAGATCCATTCAAAGCCGATTTCTCAAATGAATTGATCGATCTCCTTTTCTCTCTCGTTAAACAGAACAAGCCAAAATTAACGCCGCAAGAACAAGTCGATTTGGCCGACGCCATCCTGATTCATGATTCCCTGAATGAAGACGCCTTGAAACTCAAATGTAAACTCCTTGTTAAGATGGGTAAAAACGGATTAGCAAAAAAAGCCTACGCGTCTTTCACTAAAAGGTACTTTCTCTTGTTCGGTACCCACTTCAACGATTCGTTCGAACAAATAGTTTCCGGTTGATCGATCGTTAACAACGACAGCTTGTTTGAGCAGAAACCTTACATTGCACAAATAAATTCCGGACAGGTAATCATTTCTACCCCAACATTTTTAAAAAATAACCGATTCTTTCGATTTTTTTTTGATTTTTCCCCGAAATTAACGAAAAATTAATCCAATTATTAAACCGCCGATCAATATATTTGTCGCCGATTAATTATTTGTTAAATTTTATTTCATTAAAAATGCGAGTCAGTTATAAAAAACAACTATTAAACATGCAAATCTATGCTATTAAATTTTGATTATTTAAAAAAACGAACCCTGTTATGCCGTAAATCATTACTGGTTTGTCATGCTGGTGTACTCGCTGTTTTCCTGTTGTCCTTTACCGGATGCAAGGAAAATAGATTTCCGGTATCTCCTTTACCGGAAGAGTTTGAAATGATCCCTCCGAGCGACGTCTGTTTACTAACCGCTTCGTCCGGAGATGCTAAAGTAACGCTGAAATGGGGTTTACCGCCCGAAAGAAATATTTCGGCTATTTATGTTACAAATCTGAATACTTATTCGGAAAAGAAACTAACAGGAGATGCTATGGAAGTGGAATTTTCAGGATTAGCAAACTTTATCGCTCAGAATTTTATTGTTAAAGTCGAAAATGATAAGGGACTCATCTCTTTCGGAGTAAAAATTTCCGCTATCCCGTTTTCTACGGATAATGAAAAACCTGCTGCCGTGACAAATCTGACGGGTTTCAAACTAAGTGCAAATTCAGCGCTTGCCGCTTGGACAAACCCTACGGATATTGATCTCGCACAGATTGAAGTATCACTCGGAAACGAAAAAGTAACCGTTCCCCGCGAAAGTAATTACGTGCTTATCGAAGGAGATGTTAAGAACACACTGAACGTCTATGCAATAGACTTTTCAGGAAACCGCTCTGAGGTGACGCAAACTTCGGTGGATAAGGATATGCCTACCGAATTGGAAAAACAAATTATCATAAATCGAACAGGAACAAAAGTCAGCAGTTTTTGTGGAATCGTAGCCGTCGATAATGTCCCTTTCAATAAGACAATCTTCGACGCAATTTCAAACGACGCATTCATGCGTAATCTGAACGGTTCCGAATTTGGAACATAGCTTTCAATCAGATAGACACCAGGGCAAAGCGTATTTGGTTAAGTCAAGCAGCGGTTTACGTGGAATCATCTATGTTTCCAAACTAGAAAGAGGCGTAGCCGGCTCGGTTGAGTTGATTATCAAACTTCAAAAGTCGCCTGCTTGATAATACGCTTTTAAACGCCGTGAGGTTGTCTCTAAAACCCTCTTTGAAGACAAACTCTTTTTAGCTATTAAAACGAAAGAAATGCGAAGGAAATCAATCATTTTAGATCTGGTTTACGAGAGATTATAAATTTTATTAATTTAAATTAATTTATGAAAACACAATTAAGGAAAAAGTTCAAAAAAGAAGAAAAACTTTTCTTTTCACGAAAAAGTTCGTTTCAACGAATTTTTGTAGTATTGATATTCTGTTTTGAGGCGATTCAAATAGGATATGCCCAAAATCTAAAACAAGTGTCAGGTGTTGTTTCCGATGAAAATGGAGATCCTATTATCGGAGCAACTATCTCTGTGTCAGGATTGTTATTTGGTACGGCAACAGATTTAACGGGGAAATTCAAATTGGAAGTACCCGCAAACAGTGAAGAACTGACAATTTCTTATATCGGATATTTGACGCAAAAAGTCAGTATCAAGAATAGTAATGAAATTGTGGTTACACTAAAAGAGGATCTGCAACAACTCAACGAAGTGGTTGTGGTCGGTTATGGAACCACCAAAAAAGCAACTTTAGCAGGATCTGTTGTCGCCATTAACAATGAACAATTAACGATCACCAAAAGTACCAATGTGCAAAATATGCTTACCGGAAAACTTCCGGGCGTACGTGTGATCCAAAAGACTTCAGAGCCCGGCCAGTTTACAAACCAGTTTGATATTCGTGGTTTCGGAAATCCGTTGTTGGTAGTTGACGGAGTTCCTCGCGGCGACCTGCAACGTATGGATCCTAACGATATCGAAAGCATCTCTGTCTTGAAAGATGCTTCTGCGGCTATTTATGGCGTTCGCGCGGCAAACGGCGTTGTTTTGGTTACTACCAAATCGGGTGAAAAAGGGAAAAACCAAATCGAATACTCCATGTATTACGGTATTCAAACACCTGCCGAAATCTTAAACCCGATCAATGCGCACGATCGCGCAGTCTTGTTCAATGAAATAACAATGCGTAGCACATCCAATCCTGTACGTACTTATGACGACGCCTATTTTGAACAATTAGCCAGAGGCGAAATGCCGGATACTGATTGGTACGGTTTAGTTATGAACCAAACGGCGCCTCAGCAACAGCACAATGTTTCCATCAGAGGTGGAAGCGACCGGACGGATTATTACATCAATTTCGGTTATACCGATCAAGGCAGTTTTTTCAAAACAAATTCGGCTAATTACAACCGGTATAACTTGCGATCGAATCTAAACGTCCAAGTAACCAAAGGCTTGAAAGCCTCTCTCAAGCTAAACATGATTATGGACGAAACCAATCGACAGAACGTGGCAACTTCTGAAATATTTAAAACCTTGTGGCGCTCCAGACCGAATGATCCTTTGTATGCTAATGATACGGAACCTTATTATTATCACCCGGATGACATCCAGAATGTGGTAGCGCTTATCTATCCGGAATTGGGCGGATATGTCAAGAATAAGAAAAACATCTTCCAGTCTAATATGAATCTGGTATACGACATTCCTTTTATTCAAGGGTTACAGGCAAAAGCCATGTTCAGTTACGATAAAACGTATAACGACGATTCAAATTATAAACAAGAATACGATGAATATCGTTATATCGCCACTAACGACTCCTACCAGACTTACCGGCAAAACAGCAAAACGAACCTGCGACGGGTATTCAGTACCAGTTACACCACGCTATGGCAAACCTCATTGAATTATGATCGTCAATTTAACAATCACCATGTCGGCGCTTTGCTCCTTTACGAAGAAAGCTACAATCAAGGATATGATTTCAATGCACAACGTGAATTTGATATTCCTATTCCGTATCTATTTGCCGGCAATACCACTAATCAACAGGGAAATGGTAGCGGATTAACCGAAAATGCTAACAAAGCAGTGGTCGGAAGATTAAATTACGACTTCAAAGGGAAATATATTTTGGAAGGCAGTTTTCGTTACGACGGTTCTTCCAAGTTTTCCCAAGGCCATCAATGGGGCTTTTTTCCCGGCGCTTTCGCCGCATGGCGTATTTCGGAAGAAGCATTTATTAAAGACAATGACAAACTCTCATTCATTCAAAACCTGAAATTAAGAGGCTCTTACGGTGAATTGGGAGATGACACAGCCGGTCAGTATCAGTTTATCGAAGGCTTTGATTATCCGCAGTCGGACAATAGCCGAACAACTATATCCAGAGGTTATGTCTTCGGAAACAGTTATACAACCGCCTTGGGTTTCCGCAATGCGCCAAATCCTTACATTAGCTGGTACACAGCCACAATGAAAAATGTGGGTATCGACGTGGATGTTTGGAACGGACTTTTCGGCTTCTCCGTGGATATTTTTCAACGCGACCGCGATGGACTGTTAGCTACGCCGACAGTGATTGTTCCCGGAACATTTGGAGCCGGCATATCAGAAGCAAACTTGAACGCCGATCGTACCAAAGGATTTGAAATTGAATTACGGCATCGCAATAAAATCAATGATTTCTCCTACAACGTAAGCGGTTTCGTTTCCATGACTCGTACCCTATTGACTAAAAAAGTACAGCCCGAACGTTCCAATTCATACGATTACTGGAAAAATAATCAATTAAACCGCTACACGGATATCTGGTTCGGAAAAGGAGCCAACGGACAATATACATCGTATCAGGAAATAGCAAATTCAATCTATGCCAATGCTACCACACTCCCCGGCGACCCCATTTATGTCGATTGGAATGGAGACGGCGTGATAGATGCTCAAGATGATCATCCAATTGCTACGACCACCAATCCCAACGAAGACGTTAATGGGCAACGCAATTATCCGTTGATGAACTTCAGTCTGAATCTTGGTGGAGAATACAAAGGATTCGATTTAAACCTATTGTTTCAAGGCTCCGCAATGGCTTATGTATCCTACGGAGAACAATTATTGGAACCCCTGGCCTGGAATGGAAATGCACTTGAATTGCTGTACGACCGTTATCATCCGGTAGACATAAACAAAGATCCGTATGACCCATCCAATGAATGGGTAACGGGATATTATCCTTATGGAAAAACGAGAGCAGAGTCAAAATCTGAATTTTGCATACAAAACGGCGCCTACCTGCGCCTGAAAAGCGCCGATATAGGTTATACGATTCCTGTTCGGAAAACATGGCTTAAACATATCGGCATCCAACGTTTACGTCTATTTTTCAATGCCTACAATTTGCTTACCTTTACCAAAGTGAAGGGTGTTGATCCGGAAAAACCATCGGAAACAGGAGGATATATTTATCCGTTAAACAGAACATTTAATTTCGGAGGAAGTATTTCTTTCTAATTCATTAATTAATTAAAATATAATTACTATTACGTATGAAAAAATATAATCAGTTGAATATAGCGTTAGTATGGATATTCTCATTATTCGTGCTTACGGCATGTGTGGATTTGAATATTCCACCCAAAAGTATTTTAACCGGAGAGGATATTTACAACGAGGCCGGTATTAAAGCGTATATGGCAGGTATGTATAACCATTTGCCTATGGAGGATTTTAAGTACGATGCTAATGCAAATTCCCGAAGCGGTTTCTTTCAGGAATTGAATGTATATACCTATTATGTAAGCACCGGAGAATTTTTCAATAGAAATAATGTAGCAAAACGCTTGCATAAAACCGAATACTGGAGTGATGGATTCAAAATCATCCGCCAGGCAAATACGCTTATTAAGGATTTACCCGCCTATTCGGAAACGCTTGCAGACGCCAATAAATGGATCGGCGAAGCCAAATTTATTCGCGCTTATGTTTATTTTCAGTTGGTGAAACGCTATGGTGGCATGCCGATCATTGAAGCGCCTCAGGTCTTGGATAATGACGACGAAAGTTCTTTATGGATTGCTCGCAGTAGCCATGCAGCTACATTCGATTTTATTTTAGCTGATTTAGATGACGCCTACGCAAGAATGGACGGGACAAGCGATGCCGGTCGCGCCAATAAATACGTGGCAGCAGCTCTCAAGAGCCGCGTAGCTTTAACAGCCGGAACAATCGCCCGCTACGGAGCGGTCAAATTCCCTGTATGGGAAGTGGACGGCGTTATGCTACAAGGTATTCCAGAAGACCTGGCGAACGGTTATTTGAAACAAGCATGGGACGCGGCAAAGTTAGTAGAGAATGGCCCTTACGAATTGCATAGAGGTAATTCGGATAAAACGGCAAACTATGCCGAGATCTGGGAAAAAGCAGATAGCCATAAAGAATCCATCTGGATTCGTAAATTCGATTACTTGAACTGGGTACATTCCTACGACGCGGTAATGTCTCCGCCACGCATGACAATTACTTATGGAGACCGCTTCAATCCGACATTGGATTGGGTAGAATTGTTCGATGGACTTCCCCTGGATCCTATCACAGGTCGTTTCAGTGGTTTAGATGCTGAAGGCAATTATCTCATTTATGACAATTGTCACCAGTTATGGGATGGCGCGGAACCTCGCCTCAGAGCCAATATCCTGCTTCCGGGATCCACATACAAAGGCATTAAATTAGATCTTCGATCAGGTCTGATTATCCCATCGGTTGATCCGGCTACTGATAAAATCAAAAAATTCAGTAGAGATGACGGCGCTATTTCCGAAGCCTACAATAATTGGCCGACCGATCAGACTCAGAACTTATTCAGGAATGGTACCATTATTCGTTCCTCTAACGATCCGAGAAATCAATCCGATCCCTATTCTTACACAGATGAAACAGGACAGACACTCCGGATATTTAAGATGGGGCAAGATGGGCCGAAGGCGTCGGGCGCCTCAGGAAACAATACTTTAACCGGATTTTACGGACGAAAATACATGAATCTATCAATGTCTGTCGCTCAAACCGGTTTGCATGAATCTACTCAGAGTTGGATTGAAATTCGCTACGCGGAAGTATTGTTGAATCGCGCCGAAGCTGCTATTGAGCTGGCTCAACATGGCGAATCCACATACGGCGGTACAAACATGCTTGAAGATGCATTTACTTGTATCAATAATGTCCGCGACCGAGCCGGAGCCAATCTATTGACAAACTCAAGCGAACTTTCAGCCAACCCCGCATACAAAAGATGGATGGGTATCGGTTCTTTCGTTGAGGCGCCTACTCGCGGATTACAACTGGTACGCATCGAAAGATACAAAGAATTGGCATTCGAAGCCAAAATGTACTGGGATTTACGTCGATGGTTTACTTTCGATACCCAAATCAATCAATATCGCAAAAGAGGATTGTTCGCTTTTATGTTCTGTAAAGGAGCTACGGTTGATGCTTCCGGCACACCTGACGGTAAATATATATACGATGCCCGCGCCACAGAAGACGGTAGCGATAGAGTCACATTCAACGTGAATGAATATTATGAAACAATACCGGGTAATGAGTTGAAAAATAATCCTTTGTTACAAAAAAACAGAAATCAATAATTTAAAAATGATATGAAAAAGTTGAATAATTATATTGTACTCCTGCTATGCCTTGCATTTGCAACTTCATGCGAAATAGACAACTATGAAGGCCCGGATGCAACAATCCAAGGAACGATATTCGAAGATCAAACCCATCAACCGCTGCAAGTGGATCATGGATCCAGTATCATTCGGATGCGAGAAATAAGTTGGGCTAAAAATGACAGCGCTTATGTTGGAAATCAGATATTGAAAGTGCAACAAGACGGTACATATCGAAATACCAAATGGTTTTCCGGTGAATACAGAATGTTGCCCTATAATGGTGCGTTCTATCCTTACGACGATATCAATAAGGATTCGGACGCTGCCGGCGAATTGGTAAAAATAAGTGGAACCGTTACAAAAGATTTTACCATAACTCCTTATTTAATAATTGATTGGGTTGAAGAACCAACTATTCTGCCGGACAATCGCATTCGGTGCAGTGTGCGTTTCAAACGGATCCAAAAACCGGGATATGAAATGCCTGACGTAAAGGAAGCTTGGTTATTGGTTTCTCGAATTATCAATACTTCGGCCAGAGACTTAGACATGTATCCAAGAAAACTCGATCTAAGCAATGATATGGAAAATCAAGTGATTGAATTTGTCAGCGACAGAGCGGTTAAATACACCGGTATTGATTATTACATCCGAATTTCGATGAATTGTCAAACGGCAGCCGGGAAACCGGAAACCAATTATCCCGGAATGGGTGCAAACAATTTCACCACCATCAAAAAAATATTCGTTCCTTGATAGTTTAATATAAACTGCTTTCACAGTGACGGCCGCGGCGTGCCGTATGGAAATTCCGCTTCCGTCATTGTGAACTTGCAAAGCAATCAATCAAAAAAATCTCAATTCTCAATCATTAATTCAAATGAACCTCAAATTCCCCATCACTCTATTAGTATTCTCCGCGCTACTCATTTCAAATACAGTAACAGCGCAACAGTTCCCGGAAATAAAAGAAAATTTCTCCAACCCAGCCAACGCCGGTATTAAAATGATCGGGCGAGGCGAATGTAAAGTGAACGACGGCGTATTAAAATCAAAAGACGCGTATGTTTGCTTCGGCAACTCCGATTGGAAAAATTACCGGATTACATTCAAAGCTCGTGTACCGGAAGATGCGGAACAAGTTCAAATCTGGGCAGGATTCAGGGCTTTCAATCGCTTTGATCGCTATATTTTCGGATTCCGAGGCGGATTACAAGACGATTTATACCTAAGCCGAATGGGATATATGGGTACCGACGAGTTTCTCGGACTTCGGCAATTGGATTTTCATCCGCTTCCGGGAAAATGGTACGATTTCAAGATCGAAGTTTGTGGCGACCGTATTCGGATTTTTCTCAACAATGAAACCCTGCCTCGACTTGATATCCGGGATAAAAATACCCATCTTGCACCCTCAGGTGAAGTAACCTTAGGAGGAAGCTGGATTGAAAACGAATTTGATGATTTGAGCATCACGCCTTTAAACGATAATTATCTCTCGAATTGGCCGGTACAGGAATTGAAAAAGACCATCACAGCCGAGGAAAAAGAGCAAAAAAGACAAAAGGAAAGAGCCGGCTATACACCTGTGATTGTCGATCAATTGCAAGGAAGCAGAACAGAAATTTCGTTAAACGGCACATGGCTGTTTATGCCTGAATACGTGCTTTCGGACAAGCAAAAAGCCGTTTCCAATAACACAAACGACAAAGACTGGCATACGATGCCGGTTCCCAATTTTTGGAATCCGATTCGTATCTGGCTACATGGCGAAACATTCGGACCTTTCGCCAAGGGCGTTTCAGACCGCTATTATGAACAGGAAACCGACCGCTGTGAAAATTATACCTTCGATTATCGAAACACGAAAGCGGCATGGTATAGGCAATGGATCGAGTTACCCTACAATAGCGCCGCCAAAAATATCGAGCTGACTTTCGATGCCGTTTCCAAAGTCGCAGAGGTTTATATCAACGGACAATTAGCCGGATCACATATCGGCATGTTCGGCAATTTCAAAATAGATGGCAGTAAACTACTGTTTAAACCCGGGAAAAACCTGATTGTAGTGAAAGTAACACGCGATTTCATTAACGATATTAAAGAGGCAGATAAGATTGTTAATGTGGCAGTGACTGTCCCCGTAACCAACCGGATGTTGAAAGACATAGCGCACGGATTTTATGGGGGCGATCCTGCCGGTATCTGGCAACCGGTTTCATTGGTCATAACCGATCCTGTGAAGATTGAAGACGCATTTATCAAACCTTCATTGACCGGCGCTGATTTGGAATTGACCGTAAAAAATCATTCAGCCGAAAAAGTGAAATTCACGGTCTTGACCGATATCATTGAAAAAAGCGCCGGTAACCTGTTTCATACGGCAACACCTCTGCAAAACATCGAATTAAAACCGAAAGAAGAACGGATAATCACTTATTCCGTTACCGGACTTAAACCTCTTATATATTCTGTCTGGTCTGGACGAACATTGCAAGGATGTGGAAATCGAACAAATCCGAAATTTTATTTCAAAAGGAGGCAAGGTATTGATTTCCAACTCACCCGTATCGGCGCAGAAAATCTTTCCGGAATATATCACAGGCTTTATTGTTCCGACAGAAGGCGACATTGTGAACGTGGAAATTCCCGAATCTCCGATATTCAACGATTTGGATTTGCTTGAATTAAGATATTTTAACAACAATAAACCGGAAGTCCCGGTAGTCTGTCGCACGGCATTGAAAATAAACCGCAGTCTCAACGTCATCGAATTGGTCAATCAAATTAAGATTCACGGTTATATCAACGGTGAAATGGAAGAACGTTCGGAGTATGTGAAAAGAATAAAAGGATTTCCGCTTGTGGAGATTCAAGAAAGACAAGGTAAAGCATTAATTTCAAGCCTGTCGGTAGAAAAAGCCATAACTGATCCTGTTGCAGGTAAATTGTTAACGAATATGATTGAATCAGTCATGAAATGAGAAACAGGGAATATCCCAATAAACCAATAAATAAAAGTACAAAAAATGATAGTTATGAACATTCGAGTTATTTTGTTTATTCTTGTGATGCGAATAGGTTTTCCGGTATTTTCACAGACAGAAGCCCAATGGAGCATCATTGATTCGGAATACGAGTCCGAAGACACAGGTGTTTCTACCTATACCGAAGCCTCTCATGCTTCCATAGACAAAACAGGAAATATGAACTCCGGACAGGGAATTCAAGAATTATTAGACCGATTGGGTAGCGCCGGCGGCGGCACATTGTATCTCTCGGCAGGAAAATACAAAATCGAAAGACAATTATTGCTACCCAAAGGAGTTGTTTTACGAGGAGACTGGATAAAACCGGAGAAAGGCGAAGCTGTTCAAGGCACTGTCTTAATGGCATATTACGGTCAAGGAAGCGAGGATGAAGCAAATGCGTTTATTACTATGGAGCCTTCAACCGGACTTTTTAACCTGTCGATCTGGTATCCCGAACAGAATCCGGAAGATATACAACCTTATCCTCCTTCAATTCTCTATGGAAAACGAGGATATTGGGGAAATGATTACTGCAATGTGCGAAACGTTACTTTGGTTAATTCATATACAGGCGTTGTGGTATCCAGAAACAATGGCGGTGGATGTCCGAATATTTTCAATCTGTATGGAACTCCTTTGTCGCGAGGTATTGAAATAGACAATATTGCCGATGTAGGCCGGCTGGATTGGATTGATTTTTCTCCCGATTATTGGGCGAATTCCGGTCTTCCAGGCGCTCCGGCGAAAGGCAGTTCGTATAAAAGTTGGATACGAGAAAACGGTACGGGAATCGTGATGCGAAGAAACGATTGGTCTTATACCTGCCATGCTTTTGTGGATGGCTACAACTATGGTTTTTATGCCGCAGAATCTGTACCTTCCGCCGGCACGAAGCCGAACGGGCATAATTATGGCTTGCACTTTGAAAATTGTGGTACGGGAATTTATATCAGCGCGATAGCCGACGCCGGAATCATGTTCACACGAGTCAAAATCAATGATTGTGAAAACGGTATTGTCATTGCCAACGGAACCGGTTCAACAGCGCAATTCTATGCCTGTGACATAGCAGCTTCTTCCGATGCCATAAAAATCAGTGATGGCGCTTTTACTAAAGTGATGACTCAAGAGTGTATCATCCGGTCTGGACAAGTAAATGTATTGGGTGGTTTATACAGCTCTGTCGATGGCGATTTCAATAACAACGCTCCTCAAGTATTTGCCGGCGCTTATGCCAGAATACTCTTAACCGGAAACCGGTTTTCTCAAGACGTTGATATTGATAATACCTCCCTATTTGAATGTAAAATCGACCATAATCCGGTTACTTTCAAAAAACTTCCAGCCTTTCCCGATATCAAACCTCGCGAAACCAAACCGGCAAAAAAGGCTTTGTATGTCGTTACCGATAGTGAATTTGGAGGAAAAGCCGATGCAATTACCGACAATACGAATGCGATCCAAAGTGCATTGAACAAAGCCGGAAACGAAGGTGGCGGAATCGTTTTTCTCCCACCCGGAAAATACAAAGTAAACGGCAATTTGAACATCCCTTCCGGTGTGGAATTGAAAGGAGCGTCGGATCTGGCTTCCGTCCCGAAAGGCCAGGGAAGCATTATTGAAATATATGCAGGGAAAAATGATCCGAATGGAACACCGTTTCTGAAATTAGCAGCGAAAAGCGGCTTAAGAGGATTAACATTCAATTATCCGGAACAAACATCCTCATTGACTATAAATCCAGCAACACTGCCCCAATATCCCTATTGCATTCAGGTGACAGGTGAAGATGTATATATTGTGAACGTAGGAGTCAGAGCAACTTACAACGGAATTGATTTGTTCGCTTATCCTTGTAACAATCACTATATCGATTATTTTGCCGGTCATGTGTTTAAAAACGCTATCCGGGTGGGAGGCGGCTCTGAAAATGGGATCATAAGCAATGTCCAATTCAATTCCATCGTCATGGCCAGCGGATATGAATATCCCAAATTCGGAGGTTGGCCTAACTCCAATAATGATACCGCATCCAAAGACGCCGTTTATAACCAGAATTGGCTTGAACTTGAATTTATGATCTTGGAAGATTGCAAAAATCAACTGCTATACAACGGTTTTCATTATGGATCACACAAAGGGATTATTTTTCGAAAAAACAACGGCAAAGCGCCGTCAGGCCTTTCGCTCGGTTTAGGACTTGACGCCTCTCTGCGCTCCATTTGCTTTGAAGACATTGACTCCGAAAAAGGGTTTGACCTGATCAATTCTCAAGTAGTATCCGTTGCAAGAGACTTATACGCTGATACAAAATTTATTGAAACAGCCCCCGGTTTCACGGGAACTGCCCATTTATTCAGCTCGGATTACTGGGGAAATGCAAAATACGGAGGCGTATTCGGCGGAGGTAACATCCATTTGATATTGGCGCATTATAACCAATACGGAAGCGCTCGCTACCTCGATATTCCGGGGAATGCCCACGTACATATTTCTACCACAGACGTAAATGCCATCGATTTTGTCAATAGTGGAAAAGCCGGTCAAGTTTCGGTACAATCATCCGTTTCCGCATTGTCTTCCCCTACCGGTTATAATTTATGGTTTAACAACTTAACTACAGGACCTATTTTTTCGCCGGGAACAACCCTGCCGAGAAGCGGTTGGATAGCGACTGCGAGCGGAGGAAACGCTTACTCGGCTATTGACGGAAACCTATTGACAAGATGGACGGATGGTTCACAAGTGTATCCGGGACAATGGTTTGCCGTTGATACAAGAACACCCCTGAAAATCAATACGGTTATCCTGGATTCATCTCCCAGCGCAAACGATTTTCCCAATGAATATGCAGTTTATGTTTCCGAAAACGGCGTTTATTGGGGAAATCCCATCGCAACCGGAAGCAAACCGCCCGCTCTTTCCATTATCTCCATTCCTGAAGTGACCACTCAATATGTGAAAGTGATGCAAACCGGTAGCGGAAAAACACAGTATTGGAGCATTCATGAATTTTATTTGGTGTATGCCGATAGAAAAACCGATTTAGCGATATCGACTCCCGAAAGCAATGCATTCCGAATTTATCCCAATCCGGTATCCGATGAATTGTTTGTTGATGCTACATCGAATATTTTATCGATGGAAATATGGGATCTAACCGGTAAATCATATTACAAATATGATGACCAAACGAAAGGGATATCATCACATAAAGTGAATATCTCAGATTGGAAATCAGGAATTTATATTGTAAAAACTCAAACGGAGAATGGTCTGAAAAAACAAAAATTCATAAAAAAATAAAATTTCTTTTTATTTTCTTGTGAATTTATCAAAAATTAATCTGTTTATTAATCCTAAGCAAGTATGTTTGTCCGCAAATATGTAATCCCATGAAATTTTCATTTTACGAATTATTGATGTTCATTCTATTATCCGGCATTCAGCAGAATTATGCCCAAGAGCGCCTCATTGTCGCAAATCCGATGAATCTGAATTATCGCTTTCAGATGCATGACAATAATCCGGTACGGCGCGAAGCTGCTGATCCGGTATGTGAATATTTCAAAGGGAAGTATTACCTGTTTGCATCTAAATCGGGAGGATACTGGAGGTCTTCCAATTTGAAATCATGGGAATATATTCCCTGTAAAACGATTGATGCAATCGAAAATTATGCACCCGGTATATTGGTGCGAAATGATTCACTTTATTTTATAGCCTCCGGATCAACGATTTATAGAACAGCCCATCCGGATAAAGATGATTGGGAGAAAATCGATACGAAATTTAACATCGGAGTAACGGATCCTGCATTTTTTCAAGATGACGACGGTAAGGTGTATCTCTATTGGGGATGCTCCGATAAAGACCCGATAAAAGGCGTAGAAGTTGATCCGATGAATGGTTTTGCCCCGATAGGAGAACCGGCAACATTGATTGAGCATAATATGGCACAACATGGATGGGAAACTCAAGGCAACAACAATGAACAAAATGATGGAAAAGAAGGTTGGAACGAAGGTCCGGCCATGCTCAAATACAAAGGAAACTATTACTTGCAATATGCGTCGCCAGGCGCTCAGTACCGGACTTATGCCGACGGTGTATATTTCTCCGACAAACCCTTAGGGCCTTTTACCTACATCGAGAGCTCGCCGTTTTCGTTCAAACCCGGCGGATTTATCGGCGGAGCCGGTCACGGACACACATTCCAAGACATCTATGGAAATTATTGGCATGTCGCCAGTATGAAAATTTCAATCCGGCATATCTTTGAAAGACGATTAGGACTTTTCCCTCTTTACATGACAACGGAAAATAGCTTCGCTCAACATTCGGTGTGGACGGATTATCCGTTTGTAATTCCCAAGGGTAAAGTAAACTTTTCCAAGGATAATCGCTCTGCCGGATGGAATTTACTTTCATTCAATAAACCGGTATTAGCCTCTTCATCGATACTTGATTTTTCACCTTCATACGCTGTCAATGAACAAATTGAAAATTGGTGGTCTGCCAGCTCCGGTAATCCGAACGAATGGCTACAAGTCGATTTGCTTGACAAAATGGAAATTCATGCCATCCAGGTGAATCTGGCCGATCAGGACTTCACACTCGGAGCGCCACACGATTTGTTTATTTATTCATACTATATAGAAGCATCCGACAATGGAGCAGATTGGAAAAGAATCACTGATAAGACAAACAATACGCAAGACGCCGTACATGAATTAATCGTACTGGATAATCCGATTAAAACCCGTTATTTGCGCATTGTTAATACTAAAAAAATACCGGGTAAATTTTCTCTTTACGGATTCCGGATATTCGGCAAAGGAAACGGGAAAATCCCTCAAGAAGTAAAAAACGTTCAATTACAACGAAATGCGAATGACAAAAGACGATTTTCCCTTTCATGGAATAAACAACAAGAGGCGGATGGATACATTATCCATGTAGGAATTAACAAAGATCAACTGTTAAACGCCATTATGGTGCATGATAACCGGTATGAAGGCGGGTTCTTCAATCGCGATACTTCATACTATTTTAGAATTGATACATTCAATGAAAACGGAATCACAAAAGGTAAAACGATATACGAAGGGAAATAAACAAACATAAAAATGAAACAACCAGTAAATACTTGTACAAAAGAGCGTAAAAAGAGGCATTTCCTAATGTTTGCAATACTTTTGAGCGTAGGCCTGTTTTTTTTAACAGCCAACGCACAGATAAAAGTAGCCTGCATCGGCGCCAGCATTACAGAAGGAGCACGGATTAAAAACCCGAAAGAAAATGCCTATCCGGGACAACTCCAATCGTTATTAGGTCCAAACTATACCGTTGAAAATTACGGCGTAGGCGGTTCTACTATGCTGAAAAAAGGAAATTTTCCCTATTGGAAAACAGAAGCCTGTCAAAAAGCCCTGAAGAGTAATCCGGACATTGTATTTATCGATTTGGGCGGAAATGACGCTAAAGCCGTTAATCGACCGTTTTACAATGAATTGGAACAGGATTGCCGCGAAATGATTCGCTCTTTTAAAAACTTACCTTCGCATCCGCGTGTGATTGTTTTATTGCCTACTGCGTTTTTTGTAAGCGATAAAGAAGGTATTTATGATCCGATAAGTAAGGGAGAAGTTGCTCCGCGTCTGCAAAAAGCCGCATACGAAGAGGATGTGGAAGTCTTGAATATGCATCCGCTATTAAGCGACAGGCCGGATTTGATTCCGGACAAAATACATCCCGAAGAACAAGGTTCTTCAATAATTGCCAAGCGTTTATTTACACAAATCGGTTTACGCACAGAGGATGCTTTCGATCTATTCAAACACTTCGATAGAAAAGGGATTAATTATAAAATAAGCCATTTTTCCGGTTATAAATGTGCTACTTTTCAATATAACAACCGGGAATATAAGGTGGTGAAACCTAAAAAAACAGCGGCAAATCATCCCTGGATACGGCAGACACGTTTGGAGGCTCATGAACTTCAAACCTATATAGCGCTCTTGGAAAGAGGGTATCACTTCGTATATTGCGATCAAGCGGAACGAACGGGCGACAAACAAGGCGCCGAAGAATGGAATGCATTTCACAAACTGCTCCACGAAGTCGGATTGAATGATAATGTGGTCTTGGAAGACGTTGAACATCATCTGCACAATTCTCCGAATCCGGCGTCGATCGTAGATTTTATCGAAGAAGCTATAAATAAGGGAAATGCTTATTTATCAAGCAAGTATTATGATTCCTATAAAGGACTGGCAATGGCAGGGTATCAGGGATGGTTCAGTTGTCCCGGAGACGGCTCCGACAGGAACTGGTATCATTTTTCCGGAAAAGACGGCTTGTTTGAACCCGGCATTTGCAGCATTGATATGTGGCCGGATGTATCGGAATACGATAAAACCTACCGGACGTCCTTCGTTTTTGCCGACGGAAGACCTGCATACGTCATGAGCGAATACGATGAATCAACGGTTGAAACACATTTCCGTTGGATGCGTGAATACAATATTGACGGGGTTTTTGTACAACGGTTTGTAGCTGAAATCAAACGACCGAAAAGCTATCGGCAATTGAATAAAGTTTGGCATTCAGCCCTAAATGCAGCCAATGCGAATAACCGCGCTATCAGTATTATGTACGACTTAAGCGGGATGCTTCCAGGAGACGAAGCTTGGGTGTTGTCCGATATAGATTCCATTACTTCAAAATACGACATTAAAGAACGAATCAATAACCCATCGTATATTCACCACAACGGCAAACCACTCGTAGCTGTATGGGGCGTCGGATTCAACGATCGACGCAGATATGGAATAAAAGAATCCGAAAGCATCATCGACGCTTTGATAGAACGCGGATTTAGCGTGCTAATCGGCGTTCCAACCCATTGGCGCGAGTTAAATTCCGACACAATGAACGATCCTGAATTGCACCGCCTCATCAAAAAATGCGATATTGTGATGCCGTGGTTCGTGGGACGTTATAATGAAAACTCCTTTGCGCCTTTCGAAAAATTAGTAGCGGAAGACATCGCCTGGTGCAAGCAAAACAAGGTCGATTACGCGCCTTTAGCTTTCCCCGGATTTTCTTGGATTAATATGAACAAGAACTCCAAACCGATTCCTCGCAATCGCGGAAGTTTTTATTGGAAACAACTGTCAAGTCATATCAACAACGGCGCAGAAATGCTGTATTTAGCTATGTTTGATGAAATAGACGAAGGAACCGCCATCTTCAAGTGCGCTACCGAAGTACCCAATGGAGAAAGCTATTTCCTTCCCTTAGACGCCGATTTAGGAAATGATTATTACCTTTATTTAGCCGGACAAGCAAGTAAAGCGCTCAAATCCAATCTTTCCAAACTTGATACTAAAATACCGCAACGCGAGAATAATTTCGATCAAAAAAGACAATCACATCCCTAAAAAAACATACTAAACACATGAAACGAACATGCAACCAACGGTCTTTTAGCGAAGCGTTAAAAAAACGGCTTGCGCCAAAGAGTTATGAACATACTGTGAGTTCCATGTTACCTTAGTGTTAAAAAATAAATTAAATAATGTACGCATGAAAGTAAACAACGTAATGATTTATTCCGCATCTTTATTTCTTCTATTGTCAAGCGCTTGCTGCTGCAACGGAAAGAGTGAACAACAAAAAACGCCGGTAGACTACATTAATCCGTATATGGGAAATATCAGTCATCTATTGGTACCGACCTATCCTACGGTACATTTACCTAATAGTATGCTAAGAATTTATCCTGAAAGGAGCGACTATACTTCCGGCCAGATTGATGGACTTCCTGTTGTAGTAACCAGTCATCGAGGCAGTTCCGCTTTCAATATCAGTCCGCTAAACGAGCAATCGGAAATGTCGGGCGCCGTAAAAAAATATACGTATGACCATGAAATAATCAAACCATATTTCTATTCAGTGTATTTGGATGAAGAAAATATACAGGTAGAGTACGCGCCTTCGCATCAATCCGGATTGTATAATCTTTCATTCAATGAGGGGAATATCAATCGTTTGGTCATTAACACACGAAAAGGCGCACTTGAACTGAAAGATTCGGCTATCTATGGATACCAACAAATAGGACGGGGAGAAACCCTTGTGTATCTATACATGGAAAGCGAACAAGAGATAAAAAACGGAGGAGCGTTAAATAGATCAGCAAACATTGATTACGAAAAAAAGTCGGTTGAAGGAAGAAACAGCGCTTTAGTATTGGATTTCAATGGAAAACAAATTAATCTCCGATATGGAATTTCATTCATAAGTTGTGAACAGGCCAGGAAAAACCTGAGACGGGAAATCAATACCTACCAAGTAAATGAACTTGCACAACTCGGTCGCGATAAATGGAATGAATCACTACGTAAAATTGAAGTGCAAGGCGATTCGGAAAATGATAAAACGGTATTTTATACTTCTCTCTACCGCATTTATGAACGAATGATCAATATTTCGGAAGATGGTTACTATTACAGCGCCACAGACAAGCAGGTACATAGCGACGAAGGAAAGCCTTTTTACACAGACGATTGGATTTGGGATACCTATCGCGCCGCTCATCCTTTACGCGTGCTGATTGAACCGGAAATGGAAGTAAATATGATTAATTCATACATTCGCATGTCGCAACAAACGAACGAAGGTTGGATGCCGACTTTCCCGGAAATAACCGGCGACAGTCACCGGATGAATGGAAATCACGCCGTTTCGATTGTTTGGGATGCTTACAGCAAAGGCCTTCGCGGATTCGACTTGGAAGCAGCTTACAATGCCTGTAAAAGCGCTGTACTGGAGAAATCATTGTTGCCTTGGACGCGAACGCCTAACACCGAACTGGATGTATTCTATCGGGAGAAAGGTTATTTTCCTGCATTACAAGATGAAAAAGATGAATACGTCCGGGAAGTAAGCAAAGGAGAAAAAAGACAATCGGTTGCTGTAACTTTGGGTGCATGTTTCGATGACTGGTGCCTTTCTCAAATAGCCAAAACGCTTGGAAAACAGGATGATTACCAATACTTTTTGTCACATTCTTATAATTACCGGAATTTGTATAATCCGGAAACGGGCTTTTTTCATCCGAAAGATAAAAAAGGCAACTTTATACAGCCTTTTGATTATCGCTTTTCCGGCGGACAAGGCGCAAGGAATTATTACGATGAAAATAATGCCTGGACCTACCGCTGGGATGTTCCGCATAATCCGATGGATTTAATTCGGCTAATGGGTTCTTCGGAAAATTTCATAATCAATTTAGACCAAACGTTTCGCGAGCCTTTAGGTCGAAGTAAATTCGAATTTTATACCCAATTGCCTGACCAGACAGGCAATGTCGGCCAATTTTCGATGGCTAATGAACCCTCATTACACATTCCGTATCTATACAACTACGCCGGTCAACCCTGGAAAACGCAAAAAAGAGTAAGAGAATTATTGAAACAATGGTTCCGTAATGATTTGATGGGCGTTCCCGGCGATGAAGACGGCGGCGGATTATCTTCCTTTGTAGTTTTCTCGGCCATGGGTTTTTATCCGGTCACACCCGGTTCTTCAATTTATAACATCGGAAGTCCGCTATTTAAGCAAGTGAAATTAAAATTGGGTAACGGTAAAATCTTTGAAATTAAAGCGCAAAATTGTTCGGATGAAAACAAATACATCCAGTCGGCAACTCTGAATGGAAAACTTTGGAATAAACCTTGGTTCAGCCATGAAGACATTGCTAATGGCGGAAAATTGGTATTGGTTATGACTAATAAAGCCAATAAAAACTGGGGCGTAGCGCCGGATAATGCGCCGCCGTCGGCAGAGGAAATTAACAATTAATAATATACAACGATGATAAAAAGAGTAATTTTTTCAATCGGACTGTTTATTCTTATACAAAACAGCGTTTTTCCTCAAAAGAAAGGGGTAACATCCGTATCTGCATCAACAAATTCCGGACAATGTATTCACTTATTGGACAATGACAATCAAACCGTTTGGCAACCCGGAGCCCGGGATATTCAAAACGAACAGTTTTTACTGTTTACTTTACAAACTCCGGGAAATATAAAAGAAATTCAATTGGAAGCAAAGGGAATATCCTCAAATGATATCCGTAATTTAATAGACATATTTATCACTTACGACCCGATGAATCCAGCCGATGCGGTAAAATACGAAGTCGGCGGAAATCAGAAATTCCGTTTGACGTTCGCTCCCAAATACGGCGCTCACGTGAAAATCCTTTTTAAGGGAAACATGCTGAAAAAAACGTTCGCTATCAGCGAGATCAATTTTGTTTATGCCGACGACAAAACTGCGTCTCGGACGGAAATTAAAGACAAGCCCTGGCTGAACGTCGCTCTGCCTGTCGAAGAACGTGTTGAATCGCTCCTTTCGGCTATGACGCCCGACGACAAGATGGAATTGATACGCGAAGGCTGGGGTATCCCCGGTATTCCGCATTTGGGTATCCCCGACATCAAGAAAGTGGAGGCGGTACACGGCTTTTCGTATGGCAGCGGCGCTACCATTTTTCCACAAGCAATAGCTATGGGAGCAACTTGGAATAAAACATTACTTGAGCGCGTCGGCGAGACAGTCGGCGACGAGACAACTGCCGCAGGAGCCATACAAGCCTGGTCGCCCGTGCTGGATGTGGCGCAAGACCCTCGCTGGGGACGGTGTGAAGAGACCTTTGGCGAAGACCCTGTCCTCGTTTCACAAATCGGGGGCGCATGGATTAAAGGCTACCAGTCAAAAGGACTTATAACTACGCCCAAACATTTCGCCATACACGGTGCGCCGCTGGGAGGTCGCGATTCGCACGACATTGGGCTGTCGGAACGCGAAATCCGCGAAATACATTTAGTTCCTTTCCGTCACGTAATCCGCGAATACGATTGTCAGTCGCTGATGATGGCTTATTCGGACTATCTGGGAGTACCTGTGGCAAAGAGTACCGAACTTCTGCAAGGCATTTTACGCGAGGAATGGGGATTCAGCGGCTTCATCGTCAGCGACTGCGGCGCACTCGGCAACCTGACCGCACGAAAACATTACACGGCTGTCGATCTTATCGAAGCGGCCAATCAAGCTTTAGCCGCCGGCATTGCAACCAACTGTGGCGACACATATAACAACAAGGACGTTATCGCTGCCGCCAACGACGGAAGAATCAACAGGAAAAACCTTGATAACGTATGCCGTACCCTGCTGCGTGTCATGTTCAAGAAAGGCCTTTTCGAAAATAACCCGTCGAAATCTCTAGACTGGAACAAATCGTATCCGGGATGGCAATCGGCGGAACATAAGGCATTAGCTCGTCAATCGGCGCGCGAATCCATTGTCATGCTGGAAAACAAAGACAACGTGCTGCCTCTTTCCAAATCGGTGAATACGGTCGCCGTAATCGGACCCGGAGCCGACGATTTGCAGCCCGGCGATTACAGTCCCAAATTGCAGGACGGACAGTTGAAATCGGTATTGACAGGTATTAAAGAGGCCGTTGATAAAAATACAAAAGTGATATACGAAAAAGGATGCGAATTTAACGGAGATGAAAGTTTCGCCCCTGAGAAAGCAAAAAATGCTGCGCTACAGTCTGATATTGTAGTGATGGTTTTGGGCGACTATTCAAACAGCAGCGGACAAAGGGGCATACGTCAGACGTCGGGCGAGAACCACGATTACGCAAGCCTCGAACTCCCCGGCTATCAGCAGAAATTGCTCGAAACAATCTGTGAAACAGGCAAACCTGTTGTTTTAATTCTGCAAGTCGGACGCCCGTTCAACATTTCCTATGCAGCGGAACATTGCAAGGCAATCCTCGTGAACTGGCTTCCCGGACAGGAAGGCGGATATGCTGCCGCCGATGTGCTTTTCGGCGACTACAATCCCGCCGGACGACTGCCGATAACCTTCCCGCGCCACGTAGGACAAGTACCCAATTACTACAATTTCAAAACTTCAGGACGAAGATACGAATATTCGGATATGGAATTTTATCCCCTATATCCCTTCGGTTACGGATTGAGTTACACCCAATTCCAATATTCCAACCTGCAAACGCAAGTCAACGACGACGGAACGGTAACCGTGCAGACGGACGTGAAAAATACAGGTGGGCGCAAAGGCGATGAAGTCGTTCAACTTTACATTTCCGACATATACGCTTCCGTCAAAACCCGCGTTATGGAATTGAAAGATTTTGAACGTATCACACTGGAACCCGGCGCTTCAAAAACCGTGACGTTTACCTTGACGCCCTATCAACTTTCGCTGTTGAACGACAAGACGGACCGCGTAGTCGAATCGGGCGAATTTAAAATTATGGCAGGCGGCGGCAGCCCATCCTATAAAGCACAGGACAGAATTAAGGAAAGCATCGGTTTTAAGGACGCCGCCAAAGGCGTCAGTAGAACAATTAATTACCCTTATTCTTTCGCTGCCGATTTCGCCGTTTCTTATTCGAGTACTGAAGAAATACTGACCGATGGAAACCGGAGAATTTTACTGAAAGTGAAAAACAACGGTAATCTGATGGATACCGGCAAGATTTACATGTTTGCCGACAACGTCCGTTCCGAAGAAATTCATCACTACGAACTTGCATCCGGTGAAGAAAAAACGATCACTTTCGACCTGGATAAAAATATGGATACCAAACAATTGATATTCACAACAAAATACAAATGCATTTCTATAAATCTTTAAATGACATGATTATCCTAAACATTGAAAAAGAGATGAAACGCCCACGACAAAAAGCAGTTTTTGACACACAAGGGTATGATTGTATTTCAATAACTTATAAAATTTAAACATGAAACGAACATGCAACCAACGGTCTTTTAGCGAAGCGTTAAAAAAACGGCTTGCGCCAAAGAGTTATGAACATGCTGTGAGTTCTATGTTACCGAAATGTTAAAAATTAAATAATGTACACATGAAACGAACATGCAAAACGGCTTGCGCCAAAGAGTTAT
>JAIROL010000210.1 GCA_031257565.1 Tannerella sp.
CATCTTTCCTTTCCGGGAGAAAGAATCTTCCACATTGCGTAATGTAAGTCATTCAATAAGATTACATCCGACGTTTTTCAGCATCTCTCCATTGGGCAATTTGAAATAATTTTCATAAAAGTAAGGTTTCCCATAATTCGGGGATGTATGTAGCCTGTTCCCTTTTGACGCCGCATTTCTCAATTCGGGATCGTGGTGGTCAAATATGATATTGAATGTCGTATCGGTTTCTATTCCAATATTTGCAGATACCGGTTTATGAAGCGCTGCAAGGTCGTATCTTTTAGTAACGGCCTTACTTCCTTCAAAGGATACTCTTTTTATATATTCCTGACGTACGTCCCGGGTATTTTCAAATGCGCCCCTGTCGCAATGCCTGGCCAAATATATATTTTTAGAACTGTCGCTTGTGAAAAAAGTATTGTTATAAATTCTTGTATCCTTCATGTAACCGGGAGTTTGAAGGTATCCGAATGTAGCGACCATCTCTCCGGTAGGATTTATAATGGTATTGTTGAAGCAGCGGATATTCGCACAAAAATTATTCACTTGTATTCCTGTTGTGGCATTAATGACAATATTGTTACTAAATTCCATATTCCTGCAAAAATTATCGGAATAAATTCCTTGTAGCTGGCGCTCCATTTTTCCGTTGGTATATTTATAATCTCCTGTTTCGTTAAGTGATTCGATACAATAATTGTACCTGAATACAGTTCCTTCGCCATCAACATTCCATGCATAAAACAAAGCGCAATCGCTGGTGTATGTGTTATGATCCTGTAAATAGTTGTATTCCATGATTATTTTTTTAACTTTAGCCGGACGAATGTATTTTTCATTGAACATATTTTCTCCTTCGCCGAAACTACCGCCCGAACAAACAAAATGCGCTCTGCCGGAACGAATGATGGAATTATGTGTTAATGAGATATATTCACACCCTTTATGAATATGAATACCTGCTCCCAGACCCGTACAGGCCACATCGTGCAGATAATTGTTATAAATTGTCAATTTGGAACCTTTTATAGTTAGTCCGTCGGCGGAGCAGTAAGCGATTTCATTATTTCTAAAGTCGCTGTTTTCTCCTGAAAAGAACATGCCTGCGCTTGTCCGGGAGTAATATCCCGGAAACCGGAGGTATTCGGGATAGAGGAATTTGCAAAATTCAATATTCACCTGATTCAGCATGCCGGCATACAAGTTTGCTCCATAGACGGTCAATCCCCTGATTGTAGCATACGAAATGCTATCTATGTAGATACCTGTTGTTCTTTTTTTGATTCTTATGATATCATTTGCCGGATCGGTTTTACTGATAAGGTATAGATTCTTTTCTTTTTCATCAATATAATATTCATTCTCATTGTCAAGTAAACATTTACTGCCAAAAATAAAATAAGGATTCCCCGGATATGGCGTAGTTGGATCCATTCCGTCAAAAAATTCGCTTGTCATTTCTTTGTCAAAAAGAAGTTTATTCCCATTGACGCCGGCTATTCTCCGGGAGGAGGGTTCCCATGCGGCAACGCCGTTAGCACCGGGCCAAATACAGATACCTCCTCCCGTCAAAAGATCGTCGAATTTTTTCTCGCATACGATTCCGTCTTTATCTGTTCCTGTTTGTGCAATGGCTCTGTAAGGCCCATATTCGCCAATCATACGCATGTCTGCATCTTTCGGCATGTTGGGCCAACGGGCTTCGACGAGCATTTTGCTATTTTTAAATACTTGAACGGTAAGGGTATCTGAAAAATCATTCGGCAAGTCGGTTACCCATACATCATTTCCTGTCGGTTTCCATGTTGATACGATCTTGTCAGCCCCGGAAATATAAACATCTTCACCCGGATAGTTTGAGATAACAACCGGAGAACCTTTCATCCCCGATCTTTTAAGGTGAAGGGTTTCTTCGTACCAACCGCCCCTGATATACAGCGTATCTCCCGGTTGAAGGATAGAAGTAGCACAGGCAAACGTGCCGAATGGTTTATTTTTCGTTCCGTCCGAAAGATCGCTTCCTTCGGTTGATATATAATAGACGCGTCCCGACGTCTCTTTACATGCCGCGAACAGGATGAACAATACAAATAAATGCAAGGCATATACCAATTTTCTTTTCATGAATGTCATTATTAAAAAATTAAACATTGTTTCATAAGGGCTGTCTCAAAAGAAGCAAATGAAAAGTTCCGGTTCGCCTTTTGAGACGCCCTTTTTATTGTTAATAACCCGGATTTTCAGGCGCTAAATTCGGATTATTCGTAATTCGGCCTAATCCTATTGGAAGATAGTACAACTTTTCAGGAAAAACCTTATAATTGCCATATCCACCCGGGACGAGTGAAATTTCAAATTTCCGGTCTTCGCCCGTCTGTATGCTATTATAGTCTAAAATATAGCGTAATCCGTGAAACGGTTTAACTCTGACGTCAAGTTCCTGTTCTGCAATCCTCCAACGCCGAAGGTCAAACCAGCGGAATCCTTCAAAAGCCAACTCCACTTTGCGTTCGTGTCGAACCAAATCTCTATTTATACCGGTTAATGGGGCAATACCCGCACGGTCTCTGACGTCATTAATCTCCATCAACGCTTCAGTCATTTTGTTTAATTCGATGCATGCTTCGGCTTTGTTCAGTTTGATTTCTGCCAAACGAAAAACAGGCCAGTCCTGATCGCTTTGATAATTATCCGGTCTGATTCTTGATTCTTTGACATACTTACGGACACAAAATCCGGTCATGCCCCTTGAATCCTTCGCATCCGGTCCTGTGGCATTGACGCCATTATAATAAACATCTGTTCCTTCAAAAAGGCTTCCATCGGGAAGACGAAGACCTATATACATATCAACAACAGAGCCTTGCCATGGAGTTTCCTGAGTATAAATAGATCCTAAGAATCTCGGATCTTTCTTTCCCCAAATTTCATTTATAGTCCAACTGGTCCCGGGTCCGGTAAATTTGGCTTCGTCCAAAGCGCCGGAAGTTCCATCTATGTTTTCAAACTCATTCGCCATTTCAAGATAAACGGTAGTAAGTCCGCCTCCCCAGGCCACTTTCGAGTAAGGCCCCATAAACATATCGTACCCGCTTACCAACCCCGAGTAACCTGTTCCTGCAAACGTATAATAAAAGACACATTCGCTATTGCCTTCATCAATAAACAACTCCTGAAAATTTTTTACTTTATCGTTCGGATACTTGTTATAAAGCGAATATCCTCCTAAGCGTATCAGGGAATCGGACGCATTGTAACAGATTTGCCAGTAGTTGGTTGCCTCGGACGACGGAATGCCCAAAGAGCCGTTAAGTTGGACTTTACCCCATTGTGCAATGCTGGCGGCAAACAATGCGGCGCGACTTTTCATCGCCATGGCCGCCCATTTGCAGGGCAAACCGCTTTCAGCCCTGTCGGTCAAATCGTTAAAGATGTCGGAACATTCATTGATGATGAAATCATAAATTGCCTGCTCGGATGTCCTTTCCGGATATAACTCATCATGGGGATCACTAGTCCATTGGACTTTTGTAATAAGAGGAACAGCGCCATATCGTTTTACAAGGGCGAAATAGCACATAGCCCTCCCCCAACGCGCCCGGGCTATAATTTCATTCTTAGCATCAGGGCTTATGGGCGAAGTTTGCATGTTCTCAATACAAATATTGAAAGTGCGTATTATTTTATAGACGGGTTCCCAAATATCCTGAAACGGGCTTCCGGTTTCGGCGATTGAACCTCTTGAGGCGTCCCCTACTCCCCTGTCTTCCCACCAGGTTGTTCCTTCATCGCTGACAGCCGATATATCTGCATGTCCGAACATGAGCGGACCAAACTCCGTATCCATTGGAAATTCATTGAAAAGGAAAACCATCTGGCGGTAGGGCGGCGCCAAAAAAGCTGAAGCGGTAACCTCGTCATTCCAGACATTTGTATCATTTATAAAATCAAGAGGTTTTTTATCAAGGAGTTCGGAACACGACATGAAACTGATTACCATAATTACCATACACAATAGTAATCCGTTTATTGTTTTTTTCATATTATATTCTCCTATTCGTTAAATTAATAATTGTTTGAAAATCAAAATGTGATATTAAACCCGATGGTATAAACTTTTTGTTGAGGATAATAATTTCCATTGTCCGGCGATTCGGGATCCATCTTGTACTTTGATAAATTGCTGAAAGTTAACAAATTTGTTCCGGCAAGATAGGCGCGTAATTTTATACCGGGCAACCAATTCGCCGGAAGCGTATATCCTATATTCATGGCTTTTAACCTCAGATAAATGACGTTTACTAAGGTATAATCGCTTGTAACTGAAACGCTCGGCCCGGGTCCGGAGGACTGAACCGGCAAAAGCGCATGAGGATCGTTGTTCTCTTCCGTCCAGCTTTTGTATTTCCTCAACCAGGAACTTTGCCATATCCAAGTGGAAAATCCTGTTCCTCCCTGAAAAAGAGCGGAAAAACTAACATTCTTATAGTAGATATTTGCCGTCATTCCATATAAAACCGTCGGAATGACGATATCGGAATAATCGAAATAGGGACCGACGTCATTAGGTACGCTTCTTTGTACGGTTGCTCTCCGCCCAATGACGACCATATCTCGCCAGTCGATTACGCCGTCGTCGTTTTGGTCAATGAATTTCGGATCCCCGGGCCGAACCGAAGTATTACCTACTTCCGGCCTGGAATCTATTCGTGCCGGATAGTTATCAATTTCCGCCTGCGAAGTAAACAATCCATCCGTTTTTAATCCCCATACCAAATCGGCCCATTGTCCTGACTGTTTATAGATTCGTTCCATGTCAGGATCATCATATACCGCTTCGTCAATGTGTTCATTTCTTGCGCGTGTATACGACATGTTGGCGCTTATATCATACTTCAGATCTCCTGCCTTGTTCCTATGTCCGATCACGATTTCATATCCCCTGTTACTCATTGAATTAATATTCATTTGAGGCAATTCGGCCCCGAAAGTCGATGGCATTGTTTGGTAAGGGTACGCTAAAATGCCATCGCGATAACGATAAAATAAATCTATCGAACCATATAATTTATCGTTCCATATTCCCCAATCAATGCCTGCATTATTAAGCGTAATCGTTTCCCAGGTAATGTCGGGATTGGAGATTCCTGAAGGAACAACGCCAGGGACAATCTGGTTGCCCACTACTCCTCCTGCGCCTTCAATCCGGTATCCTGTCAAGTATTGGAAATTCCCGATTCCGTCCCATCCGGTTTTACTTACGCCGCTTCTCAGTTTGAAGTTATTCAGGTTTTCGAAAATACGTTTGACGAACGGTTCTTCCGAAACTCTCCATGCAACCGAAACGCTTGGGAAAAATCCCCACCTTTTACCGGGCGCAAAAACAGGCGAGCCATCTTCGCGGAAAATCGTTTCAAGGATATACTTCGATTTATAATTATAGTTTAACCGTCCTACATAAGCGATTCTTCCTCCTTGCCAGGCATAGCCTGTTATTCTTGCGGAAGAGGCGGTTCCTGCGAAGAGATAATCAATACTGTTTCCTAAAAAACCGTCTGTTCCGCCGCTAAGGTTTTTACTTTCACCTTGCACAATTTCACTCAACAGCATAGCGGAAACCGTATGATCTTTAATCTTTTTATCATAATAAAGTCCAAAATTCCCTGTCATGGAAATTTCCGTCTGAATCCCTTCATTCAACCGGGTTTGCCATGCGCTTCCTTCCCTGATATAAGATTCATTTGCCCAATTATATTGCCACATGTCGTAACCAATCATCCAATATTTGTTTTCATAGGTGTTACGGTGGTAATCAAACATTCCTTTAGCAACCAACCCTTCCATTCCCGGTATTTTGTATTCGGCAGATATCTGGGCCGCAAATTGAAAGAGATTTTTCTTCATATATCCTCCTTTACTCGAAGTACTTGCTACAACAGAAGTTACATTTCCGGTATAAGGTATTTTATCCGGGTCAGGGAGTATGGCATGCCATGTTGGGAGAATACCTGTAATATCCTCCCAGATCATGCTGTGTTCACGGGGAGGAGTATTTGTGCTCGAAAGCATTGCGGAGAAATCGCCGGAAACAGTTAATGCTTCAGTTATTTGAGCATCTACGTTGGAACGTATGTTATTGACTGTATAGCGATAAGCGTCGCTCTTTAACATTCCTTGCTGGTCTGCCCTGTTGTAATTCATGAAATATTTGATTTTTTCATTTCCTCCGGTTGCAGACAGATTATGTCGCTGGAAAGGCGCAAAATCTTTCATTAAATAATCCCACCAATCCGTGCTTTGATAGTCGGGGGTAGCCGCGGCTTCCCACTTTTCGACTTCCGACAACGGCCACCTGTACATACCCGGATCCTTACCGCCACGAACATCCTGTTCGTATTCAAACCTGGTAAATTCCGCTGCATTTAACAACCGGGGATAAATGGTTGGTTGTTGCCATGAAAAGGTAGCGTCAAATGAAATAGTCGGCTTTCCTATAGCGCCTCTTTTAGTTGTGACGAGAATGACGCCGTTTCCTGCCCGTGAACCATATACCGCAGCAGATGCATCCCTGAGTATGGTGATATCCGCAATCTCATTCGGGCTAACGTTGTTCAGGGACGATTCTACCCCGTCAACGATAACTACAGGAACTCCGAATCCGCGAATATTGATCGAAGCATAATCAAGACCCGGTTCCCCGCTGACCTGTGATGACAGTAATCCGGGCAATTGGCCTGCTAAGGCATTGATCGTCTGGCTCACCGGCGCAATCGTTAAACCTTCGGTCTTTACCGTAGCAAGCGAGCCTGCAAGCGCCCCTTTCTTTTGTGTTCCGTATCCAACCACCACAACTTCGTTCAGCAACAGGCTATCTTCCGTCAGGATAATTGAAAGATATTCCTGCTGAGCTTTTACCACAATTTCACGGGATCTGTAACCGATGTAGGAAATAACCAACGTTGTTCCCTGCGGCACATTCAGGTTGAAATTTCCGTTCGCATCGGTTATGACGCCTCTATTCGCGCCTTCTCCTAAGATGTTTGCGCCGATAACCGGTTCGCCTTTTTCATCCGTCACTGTCCCGGTTACCGTCACCGTGGACCCGGATGAAGCGGATTCTGTTTTGCTTTTCACAATAATCTGACTTCCTTTTATTTCACAGGAAAAATCAGACAGTTTTTCTCTCAGTATCCGATCAATGCTTGTTTGGGTATAATTTGCCGTTACCGGCGTATTGACATTAATGTCGGCCGCGTCGTAAAAAAAACGGAAAGAAGACGCTTTCTCGATAGCCGAAAACAAATCTTTCAATGTTGCATTGGTCAGTGATACGTTGATTGTTTTACTTGCCGTGTTCGTTTGGGCGCATACAGGGGCGTTGCAAATGAACAGGCATAATCCGACAACCATAAATGTTATAAAAAGGTTGCTGAAATTTGTTCGTTTAATAAATTTTTCCAATCTTTGCATGTCAATTTCAATTAATATTGTCGATTCTTACGAGTTGAACAATTCCGGGCATGGGAATTCACTACATTCTCGTGCCTTTTTTTTCTATAATTTATTTTTCACAGGGGGGTAACAGATGATTTTTCTTTATTTAATATATTCTATGCTCACCTCCTTTCCATTTATCTGATATTTTATAGGCGTTACTTTATGAATCAATTCCATAAGTTCCTCGATCGATTCGTTCCGGATCGTCAGATTATATAAATGATTTTCCCGGGGTTGATTGACGGTTTTAACTTGCAGGCCATACCACGCTTCCAGTTTGGAACACAGATTCTGTGCAGAAAGATTGTTCAGTTTGATTTCGTTGTTACGCCAGAGGGCGACGTCGGTCAGGTTTTTATTTGCTACTTCCAGACGGTTGTTACGCACGTCGAAAACGGCAAGTTGTCCCGGACTCATATATACTGTTTGTTTTTCCCCGTGCACCTGCAATCCTATGCGGCCTTCCACCAGGGCGGTACTGATCAAAGAATCTTGAGGATACGCCCTTACGTTGAACTCCGTTCCCAGCACATGCAGGTCGTACTGCGAAGTTTTCACCGTAAACCGGCGGTCTTTATTCTTTTTTACCTTGAACCAGGCCTCGCCGTCGAGTTTCACTTCCCGTGTTATCGTTGAAAATTTTTCGGGATATATCAGCGTTGATCCGGAATTAAGCCATATTTCCGTACCATCGCTCAATGTCATTTCAGCCTTTTGTCCGGCAGGAACACGGATGGTTTGTGAAAGGATTTTTTCTTCTGGGTCCTTATTATTTAAAACGTATAACGCGCCAAGAATACCGAGCATGAAAACGGCTGCTATTTTCAGTATTTCAACGCATAGTTTACGAACCTTTCTTCCCTTTTGAGTATACGGCACCCCGGATTCGAAATTCCAGAGCTGTAAATCGTTCAGTTTCCGAAATTCAATGTATTCACGCTTATTATCGGGACTTTCCCCGATCCATGATAAGATCCGTTTCGTTTCGTTTACATCTGCGTCGCCATTGATGAATTTACGTAACGCATTATAAAAATCTATATCCATAACTTTCCCTTTATGCATATATAACGACTCAAAACGTCAAATCCCTAAATCCAAATAGTTTTTTTCAAATTACTGATTTCAAAGATAGTCTTTCAATTTTTCACGCAATAATTTCAGCGAGCGCGTAATGTGGTATTCGACCGTCTTGGGGGTAATTCCGTACTTCAGGGCAATCTCCTTAACCGAATGTTCTCCAAACCGACTCATTTTAAATATATTTCGCGTTTGTTCGGGAAGAGAATCCAGCGTTTTCCTTATTATTTCTTTTATTTCCGACAGGAACATCTCGTCCGGGTTGCAGGCTTCCAAAGTTGATATACGTAAGTTTAATTCGTTCCGGTACCCTTCAACGAGGATTTCTTCTGCCGATTTGCGTACCGCTTCGTGTTTCAGGTAATCAAGGGCTTTATTTTTCAGGATTGTCAGTAAGAGCGCCTCCGGATTATCTTGTTCTTTATCGCGCATCAATTGCCAGAGTTTGACTAAAGAATCACTAACAAGATCTTCGGCAACCATTTCATCTTGCACGTAGGATTTGGCAAAAGCTAATGATTTCCTATACCACAAATTATATAACTGGTTAAAGTCTATGTTTTTCATGCTTCAAAATAGACGTTTTTTTTTCGCCGACTTTGTTGCAAATTTACATAAAAGTTCTCACATATACACAGACCGATAAAAATTCACATAAAACAACCTCACTCCACTTCGTTCTGTTCGGTTGCGGTTGCGCGAGATTTGCAAAAAACCACAACATTCTTTCTATTTGAAAATAAATTCGATGGTTGGCCATCAGTTTGGTAACTGCCTTGTTTGTGGTATCAAAGTTGTAATCCCGGCATTGCCGGCAATTATCTGTTTGATACCAAAATGTTGGATATCGAACTATCTTATGTTTTAGTATTATACGAAATTTAAATTAACATATTTTTTGATATACTTCTTTCATCCTTTAACGCACTGAAAAGGCCCAGCTAAAGCGGGGCTTGGTCTAATTTTCTCGTAGCCATTTACGGCCGGAAGGGCAATTCCGATGCAACCGCGCTTGTCTATGCCCAACGAATGAAATCATTGTACGCAACATGACGGGTACTGCAATATGCTTGCAGGGTTATGTATTTGACTGCAGGGGTTGACGATAGTTTCTTGTACGACAAGATAACATCCGTAAAAAAGATTCTCGTGACATAACTTTGGGTTTTTGATTTAACTCGCAAAGGTATGGTAGCGGTTTTTTTTCAACAATATGTATAAGCGGAGACGTTTACTTTGAGACACTATCAGGGAAAACCATGTCCTGTAACTGGTAATATGCCGCTATCGCGGCATTATGGAAAGATGATTGGATTGAATTTATAGAAGAAAGATAATATTTTTTTGTTTGCGACACTCAATGTGCAAAATTGATAGAATTGCTATGGCCATAAAAAATTCTGATATTTTTACGGCGATTTTGTTTGATTTTACCATTTTTGGGGTATCTT
>JAIROL010000291.1 GCA_031257565.1 Tannerella sp.
GAGCGAGATATGTTGCGTGGAGCAATGAACGTATTGAAAAACTTTGCTCCAAAATTAGCAATATGTACTTATCATTTGCCTGATGATCAATTTGTTTTGGAAAATATTATTAGAGAAGCCAATCCCAATTATACAATTGTACATCTTAGGCATAAATTGTTTGCTGCTGTAATAAAGAAATAATAAAGATGAAACACGTTGCCTTTTACATTACCAATCAGGGAACGGCAGAAGTTAATTGTCATAACCTTTTGCAAGGGAATCCGGGTATAGGCGGATCTGAATATGCAATGCTTCTGTTAGCATATTCGCTTGGAACAAATTACAAGGATTTACATATTACGGTTTATACGGATAAAGAAGGCATATTGCCTGAAAATATGCGTGTCAAAACAGTTGAGAATAGGAATGATTTGGCACAAAAAGTAAAAGAAGATGAAGTTGAGGTTTTGGTCTTACGAGACCAGTCTAATTTTGATATTTTCCACAATGAGTTGAAAATTGTTGTTTTGGCGGAGAATTTTATTCAACCGAAATATTTACGCTATTTAGCTAATGAAAAACGGGTATATCGCATTGTTTGTGTAGGCAATGAACAGTTAAATTTATATCGTGATCATGCGGCTTATCGTAAATCGGTGGCCATTTACAATCCGTTTTGTGCCGAAAAAATACAGCTGCCGGACTATTCCATGCGTCCCAAGCATGTTACTTACATTGGCAGTTTAATACCCGCGAAAGGGTTTCACGTACTGGCAAAAGCATGGAAAACAATTTTGGAAGTATATCCGGATGCGTTTTTAAATGTAATCGGTTCCGGCAATCTGTACAATCGCCAAACGCCTTTAGGAAAATATGGTATTGCAGAGGCCTCTTATGAACAGGTTTTTATGCCATATCTGACAGACGAAACAGGGAAAATATTGCCGAGCGTGAAGTTTTGGGGTATACTGGGACATGGAAAAGCAGATATATTGCAACACACTCGCGTAGGAGTTCCCAATCCGTCCGGCGTAACGGAAACATTTGGTTATACGGCAGTTGAAATGCAGGCGTATGGCTGTTTGATTGCCACAATAAAATGTCCTGCTTATGTGGAGACCGTATATTCAGGTGCAGGAATTTTATATTGGAGAGAAAAGGATTTAGCCAAGTCCGTTATAACCTTATTGAATTTTGGTAATAATAATTATCAAAAAACGATGGATTACATTTGGTCTCATTTTGCACTCGAAAAAATAGCGAATGAATGGCATCAATTATTTCTAAACACTTTACAACCCGAACAAAAACCTATTCTCATCAAATGGGGACAATATGCAGAACTAAACAGGAAAATCAAAAATTCCATACCGTGGGGATATAAACTGCTTCCTTCTGTTTATACTTTTTGGGACTTATATCAACAGCAATTCAAAAGTTTGCTAAAGCGCAAAAATATCATCCTGCATCTGTTTCGAAAATTCATTTTTTATCTACAAATTATTACTGCTTTTACAGCCCCTATTGGTTTATAAAAATCAGACAGATAATGTATTAATACAAATAAAAACATTTACTATGAAACAATTAGCTGACATCGGATTGATCGGTTTGGCTGTAATGGGTGAAAACCTTGTGCTGAACATGGAAAGTAAAGGCTACACGGTAGCTGTATTTAACCGCACAGTGGAGAAAGTCGACAAATTCGTCAACGGACGCGGAAAAGATAAGAACTTTATCGGAACACATTCTATCGAGGAATTGTGCAAATCTCTCAAACGCCCGCGCAAAGTGATGATACTCGTGAAAGCCGGCCAGGCGGTTGATGATTTCATCGAACAGATCATTCCGTATCTTGAACCGGGAGACGCGATCATCGATGGCGGAAATACACATTTTCCGGATACGATACGCCGCACGACTTACGTGGAAAGTAAAGGTTTGTTATATATAGGAACGGGCGTTTCCGGCGGCGAAGAAGGGGCGTTGAACGGTCCGTCCATGATGCCGGGGGGATCCATAGCGGCATGGGAACTGGTAAAACCGATCTTCCAGTCCATCTGCGCCAAAGCCGACGGTCAGCCCTGCTGCGACTGGGTAGGTGAAAACGGCGCCGGACACTTTGTGAAAATGGTACATAACGGTATTGAATACGGCGATATGCAGTTGATCTGCGAAGTTTACCAGATCATGAGGGACCTGCTGGGCATGTCGGCACAGGAAATGCACGAGGTATTTAAAGAGTGGAACGAAGGCGAGCTTGACAGCTACCTGATCGAAATCACACGAGATATTCTCGCTTATAAAAACGAAGAAGGCGAAGTAGTCGTAGATAAGATTCTCGACACAGCCGGACAGAAAGGTACCGGGAAATGGACCGGCGTCGCCGCACTGGATCTGGGTATACCGTTGACGCTGATTGCCGAATCCGTATTTGCACGCTGCCTGTCCGCACAGAAAGACGAACGCGTAATCGCATCCAAACAGCTTACCGGTCCGAAACCTGCATTTACCGGGGATAGAACGACATTTATCAACGACCTCGGAAAAGCCCTTTATGCTTCCAAAATCGTTTCGTATGCCCAGGGGTATTTATTGATGCGTGAAGCGGCCAAAGAATACAAATGGAACCTTAACTACGGAGGTATTGCGCTGATGTGGAGAGGCGGATGCATTATCCGTTCCGCATTCCTCGGAGATATCAAAAAGGCGTTCGACAACAAACCGGAACTTGCCAACCTGTTACTGGATTCGTTCTTCAAAGAAAAAGTAACGTCCGCACAGGAAAGTTGGCGTCGTGTCATAACGGCAGCTATCGCAAACGGAATCCCGGCTCCGTCAATGAGCGCGGGACTCGCCTATTTCGACGGATACCGTACGGAACGCCTGCCGGCAAATCTATTACAGGCGCAACGCGATTATTTCGGGGCGCATACTTATGAACGTATCGATCGTCCGCGCGGAGAGTTCTTCCATACTAACTGGACAGGAAAAGGCGGAGACACGGCAGCATCCACATACGTCGTCTGATCTCAATCTTATATAATAGCATGAACCGTACCCCAAAAGTTAAACAAAAAACTTTTGGGGTATTGTTTATATGACTTCCAATCAACCGAACTTTGTTAATTTTTCATAAAAAACGCTTTGGGCGTTGTATTTAATATTTTATGTATTTATATTTGTCGGACAAATATGATTAATCTTTTTAATATGATCAACATTTAATTAAACGAATCAATCCATGGAGAATCTGAAAATCAATACACAAACCATTACTTTAGTCGACCAGGTAGAGGATAAGCTACTTACCTATTTCAAACAGAATAACCTGCATGCAGGCGACGCCATCCCGAATGAAATGGAACTGGCCGGCGCATTAGGCGTAGCCAGAAGCGTTCTGAGGGAGGCCTTAAGCCGGTTGAAAATGATGGGGATGATCGAGACGCGTACACGCAGAGGGATGATACTGACCGAGCCATCCATTTTAGGAGGCATGAAACGGGTAGTCGATCCCCGCATCCTGAGCGAAGATTCTCTTTTCGATATCCTTGGATTCCGTATAACGCTGGAAATCGGCATATGTAGCGATATCTTCAGTAATATTACGCCAAAGGATATTGAAGAGCTGGAAGAAATCGTAAAGATGGGAATCGCGTTCGAAAACAACGAATATGCTCCTGTCAGCGAATTCTCCTTTCATGCGAAGCTATATGAGATAACGGGCAACAAGACCATCTCCGAATTTCAGGAAATCATCCATCCGGTCATGGTTTTTGTTAAGGATAAGTTCAAAGACTTACTGGAGCCTGTCAATATAGAGCTGAAAAAGAAAAAGAAACTTGTAACGCATGTCGACCTCTTTCATTTCATCAAAAAAAATGACCTGAACGGATACCGCGAAGCGATCGAACAGCATTTTGCCGTCTATAAGATATTCATGAGGAACAGGACCTGATAAAATTTAAACCCATACAAAACACATTGATGTCTAATACCTTCAAAATCCTCGCTATTATAGGGAGCTTATACCTTGTCGCCGAAATCAAAGCGTCCGACGAACGGATCAAGTGGGATAATACGCTCATGTTACCGGCAGTAAACGGACATGATCATCCGGGTCTGGCCGGCGCGTATTCCGGTTTTATAAATGATGTACTGATCATTGGCGGCGGTGCAAACTTTCCGGATGCAATGCCTTGGGAAGGAGGAAAAAAGGTATGGAGCCATACTATTTATTCAATAAACATAAAAGATAAAAACCGGCAGTGGAATGTGTCGGAAAATACATTTCCCCGCGCCCTGGCCTACGGCGTTCCCATACAATTAAACGAGGGTATACTGTGTATCGGAGGATGTGATTCTTCACAATGTTACAATGACGTTTTTGAAATAAAAATGTCGGATGGAAAAATCTACGTCGTCTCCGGCGAATGGCCTCCGCTTCCTGTTCCTCTGGCCAACATGACGGGCGTCTTATCCGGCGACAAAATTTACATCGCCGGCGGACAGGAGAGCATGACCCGGCAGGAAGCCGCCAAACATTTCCTCATGCTGGATATATCCAATAAATCCAAAGGGTGGGTCGAGCTGCCTTCATGGCCGGGCGAAGCAAGAGGGTACGCTGTCAGCGCTGCGCAAAGCGACGGATTTGATAATTGCATCTACCTCTTCAGCGGACGCGATTATAAAAACGACGGATATCTGAAAATACTGTCGGACGGATATTGTTACAATCCGAGGTTAAATACATGGAAGCAACTGGAAGGATCATTTCCCGTCATGGCAGGAACGGCGATCCCCATAGCAGCCAATCACATTGCCCTGTTCGGAGGTTCCACGCAAACGCTGCCCGGGTCCTATGATCATCCCGGGTTCGATCCGACCATGCGTTTATACCATACTGTCACAAACACGCTGGTCGAAAAAGAAACTGTTCCCTATCCGGTTCCCGTCACCACCAACGCACTCCGTAAAGGTAACACGTTCTATATCGCAAGCGGAGAAATCAAACCGGGAATACGCACGCCACATCTATTAACCGGCGAATTGATCGCTACTGAAAAAAGATTGGGTTTGGCTAATATAATGGTCATCATCCTATATTTTGCCTCGTTAGCCCGGATCGGATATTTCTTTTCAAAAAGACAGAAAAATACAAACGATTACTTTAAAGGAGGCGGTCGGCTACCCTGGTGGGCGGTCGGATTAAGTATATTCGGAACCAGCCTGAGCGCCATAACCTTCATGGCCATACCGGCAAAAGCCTATGCTACAGACTGGAGTTATATGCTTTTCAATGCAGGTATCATCATGGTGGCGCCAATTATTTTGTTTTTGTTCATTCCCTTTTACCGCAGGCTCAATGTAACAACTGCTTACGAATACCTCGAGCAACGCTTCAATCCAATGATACGGATCATATGCAGCGTTGCATTTATTGTGTTCCAGATCGGACGAATGGGAATCGTCATGTTCCTTCCCGCCATTGCGTTAAACGTTGCGACCGGATTCGATATCTTTTTATGCATCGGATTGATGGGTCTGTTAAGCCTGATATATACGATGATCGGAGGGATTGAAGCGGTAGTCTGGACAGACGCCTTACAAGTCGTCGTACTGTTGGGCGGCGCCATTCTGGCGGTTTTTATTGCCGTATGGGATATACCGGGCGGATTCCATACTATTCTGAATGAAGCCGGAGAAACGGGTAAATTCAGTCTGGGCAGCCTGGATTTTAACCTGAAACAATCCACCGTATGGACGGTCCTTATTGCCACTCTGTTCACCAATCTGACCACCTACGGAACGGATCAGACGATGGTACAACGCTATATGACAACCGAAACGGAAAGCCAGGCCGGAAAAAGCGTATGGACAAACGCCCTGTTAACCATACCGGCCACGCTTATTTTCTTCTTTGTCGGAACAGTCTTATATGTCTATTATCGACACAATCCCGCCGAGTTAAGTATGACCATTGCAGACGGGGACGCCATCCTGCCCTGGTATATCTATACAAAGCTCCCTCCCGGAATGGTCGGATTGCTTATCTCAGGGATATTTGCAGCCGCCATGTCAACATTAAGCAGCAGTATGAACTCTGCCGCAACGGCCTATGTGACGGATATTCACCGGAAAATAACCTCCGGAAGTTCTCTGAAAGTAGCAAAAACGGCGACTTTATTATTGGGAATCACGGGAATCGTATTTGCTTTTATGATGGCGACCTGGGAAATTAAATCCTTATGGGACGAATTCAACAAAATACTGGGACTCATACTGGGTAGTATGGGAGGGTTGTTCCTGCTGGGAATGCTGACACGCAGGGCCAATGCCGTGGGAGCATTAGCAGGAATTATCGGAAGTCTGATTGTCCAGTTATTTGTGATGAAGTTCCTGTCGGTACAGCTGTTGTTGTATACCACAACCGGATTCCTCTCTTGTTTTGTGATAGGCTATGTTTTCAGCCTGATTACTACAGGTAAAAAAAAGACTATCGGCGAATTAACAATATGCGATCGCTTTGCGGAGCGTAAAGCAATACACAAAAATAAATAATGTAGAAATGAAAAATTACCAACCACTCAAAGGCCTGATTGCTGCGGCTTTTACCCCTATGGATTCGGCAGGAAACGTAAACCTGTCAGTCATTCGTTCCTATGCCGAACGGATGATCGATTCGGAAATGACAGGAATATTCATTTGCGGTACAACCGGCGAATCGGCCTCATTAACAACAGAAGAACGGAAATCCATCACTTCCGAATGGATCAAATGGGCGAAAGATAAATTAAAAGTAATTGTGCATGTAAGCAGCAATTCTCTGCCCCAGGCTGTGGAACTGGCCAGACACGCGTATGAAAGCGGAGCAGACGCGATAGCCGCCATTGCTCCCAGTTTCTTTAAACCCGAAAACATAAAAGAACTGATCAATTTTCTTGTCCCGATAGCCGGCTGTGCGGAAGAACTCCCGTTCTATTACTATAACATGCCGTCTATGACGGGCGTATATCTGCCGGTACCACAATTGCTGGAAGAAGGGATCAAGCGGATCCCTAATTTAGCCGGAGTTAAATTTACCCATAGCAACCTGATGGAAATGGCGGAATGCCTGCATCTGGAAAACGGTCGTTTTGAAGTATTGCATGGTTATGATGAAACGCTGATTACAGGATTGTCCTTAGGCGCAAAGACAGGAGTCGGGAGCACATACAACTACATCCCTCATATTTATAAGGGCGTCATCGACTCTTTCCGTAAAGGCGATATGGATACGGCCCGGAAATTACAGATGGAATCCATTGAAATAGTAAAGATCATTACTAAATACGGAGGCGGCGTACGTGGAGGAAAAGCGATTATGAATTTATTAGATATTGAGTGTGGCCCCTGTCGTCTTCCTATTGCTCTGTTCAGCAAGAAAGAATACGACCTTTTGAGAGATGATCTGGAAAAAACCGGATTCTTTAAAAACAAAAAGTAAGGGAAATGTATTTTGGCATTTTCTATTTCCCTTACCGGTAAATTTTAAAAACAAATTATTTCTAAAATCAGTACAAAGATGAGAAAATTAAATTACTTTCACCTAATGTTCTTCTTACTTTTTTTTCCGAATGGGATTCTTTTCTCACAGGAACTAACTATTTCGGGAACAGTAACGGATAACGGAGGATTAACGTTACCCGGCGTATCGGTTGTTCTCAAAGGAACCGCCGCCGGCGCCAGTACGGGCGGCGATGGCCGGTACAGCCTGAAAGCGCCCAAAGGCTCTGTTTTGACCTTTTCCTATATCGGGTACAAATCACAGGAAATTAAAATTAATAATCAGACGCAAATAAACGTTACCCTCCAGGAATCGACCTTAGGGTTGGATGAAGTGGTTGTGGTCGGCTACGGTACACAGTCGCGGCGCACCATCACATCGGCCATCACTAAAGTGGGAGGGGAAGTTCTGCAGAATATCCCGATCAATACGGTTGGCGAGGGTCTCAAAGGCAAAATTGCAGGAGTCCGATTATATTCCAATAACAATACGCCCGGCTCTGATGTGACCATACGTATCCGTGGAGGATCTTCCATTAACAAAACAAATGCCCCGTTAATACTGGTGGACGGAGTAGAAAGAGCTTTTTCAGGCGTCAATCCAAATGATATCGAATCGATTGAAGCGCTGAAGGATGCCGCCTCAACAGCTATTTATGGTTCAAGGGCTTCTAACGGCGTCATACTTATAACCACCAAAAAAGGTTCTATGAACAAAGCGCCCCGCATTACTTTCGAAGCCACTATGGCGCTACAGGAAGCTGAAACGCTTTACAACTTTATGAACGCGGAAGACTACCTGCGTACCGTACGGCCTGCCGTTGCTGCGGGGCCGAATGCCCATTATAACTCAATGGATGGTTATTCCGCCAGTTCCGGCAATACGGAAACATCTATTTACTCGACACGTTACCTGAAAGAAGGAGAAAGAATCTCTGCCGGTTATAAATCGATTCCGGATCCGTTAGACCCGACCAAAACGCTTATCTTCCAAGATAATAATTTTCAGGATGAAATCTATAAAAAAGTTGCCTGGCAAAATTACTATGTAGGAATAGACGGAGGCTCGGACATCATAAAGTATAACGCCAGCCTTGGATATACGGATGACGCCGGAGTAGCTATTGCTACCGGATATTCACGTTTAAGCATGCGCTCCGGAATAGATGTGAAGATAAGTAAAAACCTGACATTTACGGCAGGTTTTGATTATTCGAAAACAGATTCCGAAGAATATCAAAATCAGATGAACGTTATTTCACGAGGATT
>JAIROL010000043.1 GCA_031257565.1 Tannerella sp.
AATTGCCTTGTTCTGGTCCGGAATACGCCATGCTCCCGCCCGCACCGCTTCTACGGTAACAACAGACGGCGCTCCGATAAATCGCCATGTAACGGCGGAGCGGTAATTATCTCCCGACAAATGCGGAGGACGGCTCATTTCGCCCTTATAAAAATATTCCCTGAATCTGTGGCGCAGATATACTATTTTTTTCATATACTCCAGTTTTTCAGGCTCTTTCAATACGGTGAGCGGTATCCATCCTATCTGTTCCCCAAAAACAAACGATTCTGCCAGTTTCACCTTGGTTGCAAGAACGGAGCCATCGCCGTATTCGCGTCCAAAGAGCTGTATAGCGCCGCCATACACTGCGGCGAAAGCGGGAACTTGACCGTCATGCTGGAACTGCCAGGTCAAAAAAGCATCGAAAACGTCGGCATAACCGTCGGCATTGCTCTCTGTGGTAAGAGCCGCATCTTTCGGCAGCTTTGCGCGAATTTTCCTCAAAAGTTTGCCGTATGCCGGTACCCACCAGCCGCCTCCGCCTATCGGGTGTTTGTGCGTTTGATCGAAACACTCCACAGGCGGAGCGGCGGCAATCTGGTCGATATAGACGGCGTTTACCCGGTAAGTTTCTTCATCGCCGGATTTTCCGTTATCCGGTTCGGTCAGCCGCCGGATAATCTCGCTTAGCTTGTGGCTCCAGACTTCGGATGTCGGGCACATGACTCCCAATTGCACATCCTCGCCGTCGTCTTCCTTACTCCCGTAGCTCTCGAGCCAGGGCTTTCCGTTTTCTTGTTTGATAACGCCTGGAAGAGCTTGCTTTGTGAAGAGCGAATCTGTCGTGCCGTGATCTTTAGAGTCCCACAAGCGTCCGTTGATATAAGGCATCACAAAAATATTTTTCTTCTGAAGCTCGGCTACCTTGGCGCTAAAGTTCGTCTTAGTTGGAAAATAATGGGGATAATCGTTGTCGAAAGGTATTTGATGCCATCGATACCAGTGAAATCCCACCGGAACGCCGAATGCAGCCTGAAAATCTTCAATTTCCTTATCGTTGCCTGCTTCCCAGATAGTTGCCCATACAGAAAGTTCTTTCGCCCATAGAGGCGTATCGCTACGTCCGTCTTTTGTCATGAACTTACGGGGAAACCAACTAGCTTCGTTCCTCACCCAGTCGCGATATAATACCGCCGCATCGTACCAATCGCCCCGAAACCCCGTTAAAACAATCTTACAGGGTGCAAAGCGTGAATTTTTTTGCCCCAAGTTCTCCGCCGGATATTTCATGACAATCTTCACATTTCCGTTTACCGTATCTGAACTGAAGACCAAATCTTTGGTTGTAGCTTTTTCATCGTGTGCGGCGATGTAAACCCCGGCGCTTTTCTCGTCCCAAAGGGCAAACCACGCCATCGAAGCTCCAAAGCCGGAAGGATAGCGGATATTCATTTCCGTCTTCCCGCTGAAACCGTCTATCTTTCCGCTAAAAGGTTCGCAGACAATTCCTGATGAATAAGGGTAGAAAGCCTGTGTTTTCTCTCCGAATTTTCGAAATGATAAAGGCAGGAGAACGGCATTATCAAGGGAAAAGCCTTCCGGAATAACGCATTTGCCCCATGACAAGGTAATGGCTGACGATTCATACCATTTCTTTTTGCCTGTTTGTTTATTCTCTTGAATCGTTACTGAAACGGAAAACTTTTTCCCGTCTGCAATGCTTTCCAGTCCGGTAAAAGTCAATGTATGCCTGTCGACATGAGACTGCATCTTTACTCTGTTCCATCCTTTAAGAGAAGTATATTCATGTTCGATATACTTTTCTCCGGTTTGTTGGCGTATTTTTAATACAAACAAAGACCGACTTTCGGGCGAAGTTAATACCGTTTGTTCCGGAAGTGATTTTAATGCAGCAAGTTGTGCGCTTGTATCGTTCCATTCCAACAGCATTGACAATTTTGTTGTATTTATTTCTATTTGATTGTTTTGGGTTAAAACCGAAAAAACACAAAACAAGGATAACAGTCCGGTATAATAAATTTTAACCATGATTTAAATTTAATTTTAACAATAAAACTAAGACAATACAGAGAAATGGAGCCGTTTCGAAAAAACGACTACATTTCTCTGATAAATAATGCTTTACAGTACATCAACCTTCACAATATCCGAATAATTGTAGTTCCTGTGCGAATCATTAACCGCAGCGCCGACCCGCACCCAATAGGTATAGCCAGACTTGACGGGCATAGCAGGCAACGCGTATATGACGCTCGTACTTGACGTGACCGGCAAGCCCTGGGCTGCCATCTCATCCGCCCAACTACGGCCGAACGTAATACGCGAATTGGCATATTCGCCTACGTTGATATAACTCGATGAACCGCACCAGGGGGTGGTATTGACGAACGACTTCAACTCATAAAGATTTGGCAGTCCATTGATACGGGGAGCTTTCAGCCGGCACGAAAGGACAAGTTGCCGGCCGGTCGATCCGCCCGCTTCCAATTTGTATTGAAAGCTCTCTATTTGCAGATACGGCGTTACGTCAAAATCCTGCACGGTTGTTCCTTTTGAGGATAGCTGCACGTTTTTTACCGTATCGCATGGCCAGAATGCTCCGCCGTAGCAAAGCATGTCGTAGGTTCCGGCAAACAGCTTGGCGTTTTTGTACGAGCCGTCCTGCTTGATTGCCAGCGACTGGTAGTCGAGACTCTCCTCCTTCCAGGTACGTTCCCAAATCCGGATGCTGAACCCGCCCTGCGACGACAGTAAATTTCCGCCCGTATAGGCGTCGATAATCCGTCCTTCAACGCCTGCATCCGGTTCATCAAAATTGTCAATATCCATGCACGAAGTCAGACCCGCCAGGATAACTGCTATTGTTAAATATATTACTTTTTTCATTTTCGATATATTTTATGTAATTAATTTACCATAATGGATTTTGAGGAAGCAAATTCTCATTCTTGGCGATTTCGGAAGCCGGGATAGGTTCGTAAAACGCCCTTTTCGTTGCATTCCAGGTACGGTGCCAAGCATTATCCTCTTCCAGATAAATCCATTTTCTTTCATCCAGAATATAATAAGCCGATAGGTAACGGGGAGTATAATTGCGCAATACCTGGTCGACAATGCCATATGAGCGTAAATCCCACCACCAGTGACCTTCAAAAGCAAGCTCGCGATAGCGTTCGTCGCGGATAAATTGCAGGTTCGAATCAAGCGGAAAACCAAATTTGGCGCTTAAATTCTGTGGACTGCCTTCGAGGGGACGAGGGCTTGCTCCTGCACGCTCGCGTATTGCGGCAATATATTGGAAAGCTTCGGCGTTATAACCAAGTTCGTAGGCCGCTTCGGCAATGTTCAAATAGATTTCACCCAGACGAAATACTTTCCATGGGGAAGTACAGTTATGGTCTCTTGCCTCGCTGATAGGTAACGACTCGTTGATATACTTACGGACAACCGACCCTGTCGTTGTATAAGCAAAGTCACGGTTTAAGATAATTCCGTGCTTGCCGGCAATCATATAATTTTCTCCCTCATACGCATACATTTTGTCGGGAGTATCTGACAGGATACGGTTATCGTTCACATTGGGCGCAGCGCTCGCAGCGCCATAGTTGGCGTCTGCCGTCGTCCATTCGAAATGCTTGTACAACCCGCGGTGAATATCCATTACCTTGCCTCGAAGAGGGTCGCCCGTAAAATACATTGTTCCGCGCAGACGAGGTTCCATCCCGTTCTTTATATCCGCTTTGTCGTCGAAACGCTTAGGCTTGCCGTCGGCGTCGACTATATCAGGAAAATCAAAATACTTCATCATGGTTATATGGGGAGCTCCCTGTATGCCGTAATAACTTGAAAAATCGATAGGCACCATAACCGCATCATAACAGTGTATCTGATTAAATAGATACCGTGACGCCATGTCAAACCATTTTATCCAAATATCTTCAGGCGATTCTCTATCCTGAAACAGCATAGCGAAATTATCCGCCAGGTTTTCGTGTTTTCTGTACAGGGAAAACCTGCCCGAGTCATCTATCATCTTGCCTGCCTTATACGATTCGGTGAAATAATATTCCGCTCTGCTTGCAGGTATGCCTGCCAAGCCTTGCTGTGCGGCAAGCTGGTCCATGGCAAAATTCAGGTAACCCGAATATTTGGCGATGCGTCCCGCATAGAGCATAGCGCGCGACATCAACGCCGCCGCAGCGTATTTATTGACTTGTCCGGATTCGCTCGTTTCCCCCATCAGGTCGATGGCTTTTTGCAAATCGTCGTGAATAAACTGCCAGGTAGCGTCTTCCTTGTCGCGAGAGACTTTTAATGTTTCGAGACCGGCAGTCGTATTCTGCGCTTCTGTAATAATCGGTACGCCGCCATAACGTTTTACCAAATTGAAATAATAGAACGCCCGGAGGAAATAGGCTTCGCCCAATATTGCATCCGCATCGGCAGAAACGAAATTGCTTGCATAATCGGGAAAATTGTGGATAAATACATTGATATCCCTGATTTTGTCGTAGGGCCAATATCCGAAACCGTTTTCAAACACATAGGCATAAGGTCTGAAGAGCTCGCCACACATATTAGCAAGATTAATCGAACCATACTCCCAGTTGCTATACAGATATAATCTGTCGTATGCATAATTGAAATCTTCTATGAGAAGGTTGTGGTATATATCGGAAAAATATTTTTTTACGCCGTATTCGCTTCCGAATAGTTCCGTTTCGCCGATGATTCCCTTAGGTTCCAGTTCCAAATCACGGCAGGAAGTAGCCGATAACAATATTGCAGCGATTACGGCAATATGTCTTATAAAATTTATGTGCTCTGTCATATTTTTTAAAATTTAATGTTTACGCCAAGATTGAATGTTCTGTTATTCGGATAGTTGTAAGAAGCGAGGCCGCCGCCGGGACGTTCAGGGTCCATCTCTTTCAGTCCCGAAAAAGTTAGTAGGTTGTAGCCGCTTGCATATAAGCGGAGGTTTTTAATTCCAACCTTTGGTAACAGGTTCTTCGGGATAGAATAACCGATTTCCATCGTTTTCATCCGCAGATACGATGCATTCTGAACAGCGGCGGTACTACCCTGTCCCACACTATGTCCTGTAATGGGATAATAACCCGACGCCCATTTTGTATTGGGATTAAACCAGTCGGCATTGGCGTCCTCGGGATGCCATCTGTCGATGAAACGCTCCAATGCGTTGCCATCGAATAGCAAGGGTTCAACCAGGACTTCGGTATGCTGTACGTAAACGCCGTAAGTTCCTTGGAGATTCATGGTCATATCCCAGTTTTTATACGACGCTCCCAGATTGAGACCATAAGTAAATATCGGCAAGTTGCTGGTTGCAATCGGGTGCGAATCGTTGCTGTCGATTTGCCCGTCTTCGTTCCAGTCGAGGTAATACCAGTCGCCGGGCGTCGTACTGGCGGAAGTTGGGGTCGAGCTGTTCCATATATCCTGATAGCTTTGGAACTGTCCGAGCGCTTCATATCCCATCCAGATGTTTTTGTAGCGTCCGTCGTTACGGCTGGTCCAGTACTGGTATGAATTACTTGCAGGACTTTCAATCAGGCGAGTCCACATGCTTTTGGTCGCCGAAAGCTGAGCGTTGGCGAAATATTCGATTCCCTGCCACCGGTTACGATGTCCGAGCGTAATTTCGTAGCCGAAAGTGCGGTCGCTGTTAAGGTTTTCTTGCGGTAACGAAGCGCCTACCGTACCGGGAATAACATTTAAACTTGTGGCGAGAAGCCCTTCGCGGTTACGCCTGAATACTTCTAACGAACCGCTTAGCTTGCCGTTCCACAGATCGTAGTCAAGCCCGACATTGAGCATCTTCGAGGTATACCAGGTTAGGTTTGGATTGGGAACCGCCGTCGGGCTCACTCCGGTTACCATCGTGTTATTAAAGAACCACCCCGTATAGTTGTTGAACCCGTAACCGATTACGGTAGGAGGATAATTTCCGGCAGAACTGTCATCGCCCATGATCCCGTACGACGCCCTGAATTTCAGGTTGGACAGGAAGTCGATATTATCTTTCAGAAACGATTCTTCGCTTGCGCGCCATCCGATAAAACCGGCAGGAAAGAATCCCCAACGCTTACCTGCGGAAAAACGAGACGATCCGTCGTGACGGAAACTGAACTCGGCAAGGTATTTGCCCTTGTAATCGTAGGTGGATCTACCAACAATCGACTGAGTCAGGCGGTCATAAGGTATGTCTCCGCTAGCCCTTTGGTTTTCACTTTCCCCTGCAAACAGATATTCGGAGTTAAGTTTCAATTCCCGGTAAGCGGAAAAACCATCTCCTGCCAGATAGTTTTCCTCATAAAAAAGTACCCCGCTTACATTATGGTTGCCGAAACTGTTTTTATAATTCAGCGACAGCTGTATCAAAGTGTTCCATACAAAACCGTAGTAACGGCTAACGTTGCTTGGCGAGTTCCTTTGCAGCGCATTGTACGTATCGGTCGACGCGTCGTACCTGTAAATATTGAATGCTCGCTTTAGCGTCGTATTGTCGGAAATGCGTGCGTCGTAATTGTAACGTACTCCGGCGCTTAATCCTTTCGCTCCGGGTATGTCGTAGGTCAGTCCTGCAGTACCCGAAAACGCATAGTTTTTATTCTGTGCATAGCCTCGTACATTCGGATCTGTGTCGGCAAGTATGTTTATATTTTCCGGCATAAAGGCATCCCAGTTGAAGTATTTAGGATTGTCGTTGGCATAAAACGAAACAGTGGGACGCATCACCCATGCAAACTTATATGCTTCGTAAAAATAGGTAAGAGGCTCATTCTTCGTATCCGTACTGCCTCCTATGCGGAAGTCGACTTTCAGGCGATTGGTTATCTGTGCATCCATGTTTGCACGGAAATTATAGCGGTCGTAGTTCATCGCGTCGTTGCGCAAAGAACCGTCTTGCTTCATATATCCGAGGTTAATGTAATAACGTATTTTCTGATTGCCACCCGTTACGCTTAGGTTCTGTTCCGATTGCGGGGTCAATGGTCTGAACATCTTGTCAACCCAGTTGTAACCCTGCTTGCTGCCGTCCAGGTAAGGCTGCATAGCTTCCTGCGACCAGTAAGCGGGCTGCTTTGTCATGTAATTGCTATTGTAATTCATCCATTGCTGCTCGTTTTTAAGTGTCATGTAATCGATGACTCCCGCTGTTTGAGGCGTATAGATAAATTGTTGCATGGCAAAATTTCCAGAGTAGGAAATATCGACTTTCCCGTTTTGATCTGCTCCTGTTTTAGTCGTAACAAGAAGTACGCCGTTAGCAGAATGAAGACCGTAAATGGCAGCAGAAGCGTCTTTTAATACCGAAACGCTTTCGATTTCTTCGGAATTAAGGCGTGAAAAGTCGGATACGCTACGCGGTACTCCGTCGATAACAATCAAGGGGCTTCCAAGTCCGCGAATATCAATAGAGCTGTTGAAACTTCCCGGCTGCGAACTGTTCTGTGTAATGCGGACGCCCGGCAGTTTCCCTGTAAGCGAATTTACCACGTTTTCGTTCCTTGTCGCGATGAAATCCTTATTGGCGACGGAGGAGACGGCGCCCGTCAATGTGGTTTTCTTTTGGGTTCCGTAGCCGACAACAACCACTTCGTCAAGGAAATTCAGGTTTTCTTGCATCATGATATACAAGTCGAGACGGTCGCCAAGTTTTACTTCCTGTTTCGCATAGCCGACGTAAAAAACTGTCAGCGTAGAACCGGCAATTGCTTCGATGGAAAATTTGCCTTCTATGTTCGTCACCATTCCTGTGAAGTCGCCCTTGAGGGCTACGCTTGCACCGATGATGGATTCGCCGGTGTTAGCGTCGACAACGATTCCCGAATACTTTCTTTGGGTTTGGGCGACGGATTGTCCATTTAAATCTTTCTTTTCCTCCTTTTCCGCTGTCAAGGAGATTTGTTTATCCTCTCCGATGGAATAGTAGATGTTAGTTCCGTTAAATATTTTCCTTAATGCGGACTCTATGCTCTCATTTTTGACGTTCACAGTGATTTCTCTGTCCAAGTCGAGGGCGTCGTCGCTATAAAAGAAACTGTATCCGCTACTTTTCTCTACCTGGCGGATAACTTGTTTGATTGACGTATTGTTTGCCGAAACTGTAACCTGCGCAAAAGCAGACGTTTGAACAGCAACTACAACAAAAAAGAACCAACAACCAAACGCTTTTTTAAATTTAAAATTAATCATATATTTTTCATTTTTATATTAGAATGTTTATTATCTTTGTGACGCAAATTGGGTATAGAACAAACCGTTGAAGATGATATCTTCAAGAATGTTTCAGGTTTTACGACTGTGTTACCCTTTGCGTGAACGGAATAATGGCTCCAACATTGTTCCGTTTTTTTGTGTAGTTTATTTCAGGATGTATTCATGGTTGACTTTTTTAAGCGTTAATAATGTTGTTTATCACGAATGATTATTGTCGCGTCTTTTTCATGGGAATAGCAAACAGGGGAAACAAACTCTATTAATTGCAGCACATTTTCCAGATTGTTGTTTTTAATGGTTCCCGAAAAACGGACGTCTTTCAGTTTATCCGAAGCAAACAGGATGTGGACGCTATACATCCTTTCCAGTGTTTTGGCTATATCTTCCAGACGTTCCTGCTCAAATGTCAATTGATTGTTAATCCATGAAATATTTTCTTTAGCATATAGCAATACGGTTTTGGTGAATTGTCCGTTGCTTTTAGTAAACGTAAGCTTTTCGTTCGGTTTCAACAATTCCGACTGAGTGGGCGAGCTTACTCTGATATTGCCTTCAATCAGCGTTGCCGCAATATAACTATCGTCGGGATAAGCTTTGAGGTCGAAACTCGTACCCAACGCTTCGACGGAAATATCGTTTGTTCTTACAATGAATGGCCGCGTTTTATCTTTATTGACTTCAAAATAGGCTTCGCCTTGCAGGTAAACAACCCGTTCTCTCTTATTATAGGTATTGTCGTAGCTCAGCGAGCCGGCAGAATTAAGCTGGACAGATGTGCCATCCGGTAAGCAAACTTTCGCTTTTTGCCCTATTTCTACCCAAACGCTCATTTTAGTATTATTCTGTTGTACGAATTTTGCATAATAATATCCCAATCCTGCACAAAGTAGCGGAATCGCTATTGAAGCGGCAATGCGCAGGCTCTTTTTCCAGAAGGGAAGTTTCACAGGCGCAAGTACCTGCCCGATCGTATGAATTTGCTTTTGCAGTTTCGTCCATATTCGTTCTTCCACTTCTTTTTCAGGAGTGAAAGCAGCCTGTTCCCACGTTTCTTCGTAAAAGCCTGAAAGCCGTCCTTCCGCTTCACCTTTGGCAAACAATTCTTTCACCTTGTCGATTTCTTCGACGTCGGCTTGTTTGCAAAGAAACTTTTTTAGTAATATGTGTAATTCATTCTCCATATACTACATATATACGCGAAAGGGATCAAATCCTAACGGCAGTCGGAGTATTTAATATTATTTAACTTTTGGACGGTTATTGTATTTACAAAAATACCGCTAAAAGTGCGGAAGACGATTTAAGGTGTTTGCGGATATAATTCAGAGAACGACTGACCTGTATCTCAACGTTTTTCACTGAAATAGAGAGTTTTTCGGCAATTTCCTTGTTACTCAGTTCTTCCTTGAAATGCATGAGGAATATTCGTTTTCTGGCTTCTGGAAGCCGGTCGATTAACTGATAAATGATTTCTTCCAGTATATGAGCGTCAATGGTTTCCTGGGTGGAAAAATCTTCTTCGTCCGGATGCATTTGACGGAAGTGGTTTTCGTAACGGAAAGATAATGCTATTTTTTCCGTTTCACGAAAAACCAGGTTTTTAGCGATTCTGTAAAGGTAGGCGGAAAAATCTTTTTCGGGAATAATATCCTCCCTGTGTTCCCAAATTGAAAGGAAGACATTTTGAGTAATATCTTCCGCCATCATCGTATCAAAAAGCGTATTTAACACGAAATGATATATTTTTGCATAGCACTTCCTGAAAATAGCTTCAAAAGCCTTTTCATCTCCGCGCTTTAATAAACGAAGCGTCGTAATATCTATGCATACTTTTGACATTTATTTTCAATTTTTTTCCACGCTACAAAAGTAGAAAATATTTTTTTTGCATATTAATGTTATAGCGTATTTATTTTCAAGTATTTATTCTTTATCTTTTTTCTCCCTGAATTGCTGGCAGTTTTATTTATTGTTTCCCGAACTTGTAATTGGTCAGGTAGCGCCTAACCAATTACAAGTTCAGCGAACACCGCTCGCGGAATTGCAATTTTCTAATAATAAGGAATATATAATTCCGCCGACAGTGTCGGCGGAATTTAGAGCATTAACATGGTCTCATTTTGAACGCCTTATGCGTGTTTCAAACGAAGCCGCACGCGCTTGGTATCTGATAGAATCTGCCGAACAGATGTGGAGTTACCGTACCCTCGACCGCAACATCTCTACGCTCTACTACGAAAGAATGCTTGCTTCGCAGAAAAAGGACATTGTTGAGAAAGAAATGAAAGATAAGACACAGGCGTTTCAAAACGACAAATTGGAGTTCATCAAAAATCCCACGGTGGTGGAGTTTCTCGGCTTG
>JAIROL010000087.1 GCA_031257565.1 Tannerella sp.
CCGAATCAGTAACGACGCTTTAAAACTCTATACGCATGAAACGAACATGTAAAACGGCTTGCGCCAAAGAGTTATGAACATGCTGTGAGTTCTATGTTACCGAAATGTTAAAAATTAAATAATGTACGCATGAAACGAACATGAACCAACGGTCTTTTAGCGAAGCGTTAAAAAAAACGGCTTGCGCCAAAGAGTTATGAACATTTGTGAGTTCCATGTTTCCTTAATGTTAAAAATTAAATAATGTACGCATGAAAACATTTACTTTACGCTTTTGCCTATCGGTTTTCTTTATGAATTTTGCAATAACTATCGTCGCCGGGATTCCTGAAAACACGATCCGGTCTGTCATAAAAGAACTTTCCGAGAAAAATCCTCCGGATAAAACGAGTATTGAAACGGGAGTCCGGCAAGTTGCCCGTCTATGGCAGGAAACAGACGGAAACGCAGAAGTCTTTACATCTTTCTGCCTGGAAAATTACATTTCGGATCCGGCAGAAAAAAAGACCGTATTCCTGAAGATAAGCGATTACATGGAAGCGATAAACGGACATTTCAGTCAGATGTCGCAACAACTTGGCCGGCATGTAACTGTTGAAACGGGACCCATTTTACCTGTCGATTATAAATTTTCCCAACTGAGTCCGCGCGCTCATCTCACGGAAGATTTGTACAACAGTAAAATCGCATTTATCATCGCGCTGAATTTTCCCAAACGCACATTACGGGAAAAAGAAGCGCTGGGCGATAACCGGTTAGCCTGGGCTTATGCGCGTCTGGGCGATTGGTTTACAGGACGTATACCGACGGAAGTAAGCCGGCAAAACGCGCTTGTAAGCAATGATGCGGATCGTTATGTCGACGCATATAACATCTATATGGGAAAACTCGTCAATCCGAAAGGACGGCATATATTCCCCGAAGACAGAATCCTGTTGTGTCACTGGAATCTGCGCGACGAAATCAAAGCAAATTACAACAAAGGAAAAGAAGGGCTTGAAAAACAACGCACGATCTATGAAGTGATGAAACATGTCATTGCGCAGGATATCCCGAAGGAAGCTATCAACTCCAACAAATATGACTGGAATCCTCAGACAAACAGGTTATCCGAAGCGGGCAAAACCGTAACAGGTACGCCGGAGAGTCCTGTCCGTTACCAAAAAATGCTGAATAACTTCCATGCCATGAAGCGTGTTGATCAGTATATGGGAAACACTTACATCGACCGTAAATTTGACGATGAGATGGAAGTGGCGCTTAATGATGTGGAAAAACTTTTCGATCGATTCCTGTCTGCTCCGGAATTAAAAACAGCAGGCGCTCTGATAAAAAAACGTCTGGGACGTAAACTGGAAGCGTATGACGTCTGGTACGACGGCTTTAAAGCGCGCGCAAATTTAGATGAAACCAAACTGGATAAACAAGTACGCGAACGCTATCCGAATGCCGAGGCATTGGAAAAAGATCTTCCGGATATCCTTGTGAAATTAGGATACGATCCCGAACGCGCCGCCTATTTGGGCGAAAAAATTGCCGTTGATCCGGCGCGCGGTTCCGGACATGCCGCCGGCGCATCCATGAAAGGACAAAAAGCGCGCCTGCGCACACGCATACCGGCCGAGGGAATGAATTACAAGGGATACAATATTGCCATACACGAATTCGGCCATAACGTAGAGCAGACCATTTCTTTGTACGATGTAGATTATTATATGCTCGAGGGTGTGCCGAACACATCGTTTACGGAAGCGTTGGCCTTCGTTTTCCAGAAACGCGACCTTGAAATTTTAGGAATTGAAAACAACGATCCAGACAAGGAAGCGCTGAATGTGCTGGATAAGGTATGGAGCCTTTATGAAATAGCCGGGGTCTCCATGCTTGACATTGCCGTATGGAAATGGATGTATGCAAATCCCGACGCAACGGCAAATGAACTACAGGAAGCGGCGATTCGCTTATCCAAAGAGATTTGGAACAAATATTACGCTCCCGTTTACGGTATCAGGGACGAAACTGTTCTCGCCATCTACTCGCACATGATCGCTTATCCGTTGTATCTTTCGGCCTATGCATTCGGACAAATCATCGAATACCAGTTGGAAAACCATTTCAAAGGAAAAGAATTCGCTTCGGAAGTAGACCGTATCTTCAGATTAGGCCGCCTGACGCCCAACGTCTGGATCAAAGAAGCAACAGGCCGACCCTTGTCGGTAGAGCCTCTGCTCGAAGCGGTACGCAAAAGTTACAATATCAAATAATCGGTCTCCGAACAAAAATCCGATAAGCGCCGGTTGTTTTACCGACAAGGCCATCGGTCTTTCAGAATAAACTCGATATATTCCCGTCTTCATCTATATCGATATGCTCGGAGGCGGGAGTTTCCGGCAATCCGGGCATACGCATGATGTCTCCGGTAATCGGTATCAGGAAACCGGCTCCGGCAGCTATTTCTATTTCCCGGACAGTAATCATGAAATCTTTGGGACGCCCCAGTAAATCCGGATTATCGGAGAGGGATTTCTGCGTTTTCGCCATACAGATAGCTAAATTATCCAGTCCAAGATCATGGACGCGCTGAAGGTTCGCTTTCGCTTTGGAGGTATAATCAACCGCTTCGGCCCCGTAAATCCTGCGCGCAATTATTTCAATCTTATCGACTACACTGTCATTCAGATCGTATAACGGCTTAAACCGCGAGCAACATGAAGCGGCGCTTTCGACAACCATTTCAGCCAGTTCCGGCGCTCCTGCTCCTCCCTGTCCCCAAACATCGGCAACAGATACGAAAACTCCGATACTGAAACAATAATCTTTAATGAAATCAAGTTCTTCCTGCGAATCGGTAGCGAATTTATTGATTGCTACAATCGGCGTCAGATTAAACTGTTTGATATTCTCTATATGCTTTTGAAGGTTGCCAATCCCCTTCTTAAGAGCTTCCGGGTCAGGAGTTTTCAATTCTTTCAGCGACATGCCGCCATGATATTTCAATGCGCGGACGGTAGCGACCAGAACAACTGCGTTCGGGGTAAGGCCGGCCACGCGACACTTGATATCTAAAAACTTTTCAGCGCCGAGGTCAAAGCCGAAACCGGCCTCTGTAACCGTATACTCGCTTAAGGCCAACGATGTTTTTGTGGCAATCACCGTATTGGTTCCCTGCGCAATATTGGCAAACGGCCCCCCGTGAATAAACGCGGGAGTACCCTCAATGGTCTGTACAATGTTCGGCTTAATTGTATCTTTCAATAAGGCCGCCATCGCTCCATGCGCTTTCAGGTCGCGGGCGTAAACCGGCTTTTTGTCAAAAGTGTATCCGACAAAGATATTCCCAATACGCCGCTTCAAATCTGAGATATTATCCGACAAACAAAGGATCGCCATGACTTCCGAAGCCGCAGTTATATCAAAACCGGTCTCCCGCGGAATGCCGGATGCAGTACCCCCTAAACCGACTACAATCTTGCGTAACGCACGGTCATTCATATCCGTTACCCGCTTCCAGGAGATGGTACGCGGATCCAGATTCAATGAACGGCTTTTGCTTTGCAGATTATTATCGATCAATGCCGCCAACAGATTATGCGCTTTTTCTATCGCCGAGAAATCACCCGTAAAATGCAGGTTTATATCTTCCATCGGAAGCACCTGCGAATAGCCTCCTCCCGTCGCCCCTCCTTTAATACCGAAAACCGGTCCTAACGATGGTTCGCGCAATACGACTGTCGCCTGCTTGTTTATTCTATTCAATGCCTGTGCCAGTCCGATAGAAACGGTCGTTTTACCTTCTCCCGCCGGAGTCGGCGAAATAGCCGATACCAGGATCAGCTTCGGATCCTTAAATCTTGGTTCGGAAGATTTATAAGAAAGCGGAACTTTCGCTTTGTACTTTCCGTACAAATCCAGATCATCCGCATCAATTCCCAGATCTGCAGCCACTTCTGCGATTGGACGCATTTTTATTGACTTTGCAATTTCTATATCTGTTTTCATAGATTTATTTATTTCAGCTCGCAAGTTTACAAAAAATAAGAATAACTTCAAAATAATCCGTCTCCGTCACAATAATGATTCATGGCGAAGCCGGAAATTTTATACATCCGATTATTTATCCGAACCGACAATCGTTACGCGGATACCTTCGCTGTGCGAGCTGAATTCCGGCGCATACATACATTGGAAGGTCGTGATTCCGTTTGAGAAATCACCTGCATACGATACCCTCAGGTCGTATTCAAACACATAAGTTCCCTTAGGCAGGCAGGTAATAAAAAAGTTAACGGAGGCGTCTTTTACGCTTTCATAGTACCATAATCCATCCTGATAGCGATGTCCGGAAACGGCGCTTACCGGTTCGAAACACGATGCGCGCATGTCTTTCAGATGAACATATTCATAATCGCGGTTGGCGCGCAATTCCATCCGTACGCGAACCAAATCGCCTACTTTCAGCTTGTTGATAGCATTTATCGGCTGCAATTTTTCGCCTTCCTTTGTCAGCGTCCGCAGGAACAGTTGTTTGTTCATTTTCAGGGTCGTTTCCGCCGAAGCGATTTTGTCTAACTGCTCGAAATACTGCCAGTACATCCCACCCCATGCAATGCCTTTGTTATTCGGATTTTTCACTTTCAACGTACCCATCTGAGGAGTAATATCGCTTCCTTGCCAGCTTGTTTTTACATAACCTGTTCCGGCTTCCGGCTTGATATCTTCTTTCGCTACTGCGGCCAATGGTTTGCCTGCGATTTCCACCTCCGGCAATTTCGACTCGTCGAGGAGGCTTCCGCCGGTCATCAACAACGCATAAATTGCTTCCGACGTGGCTTTCGTTGTTTTCCAGTCGTTCGTCTGCTTGTTACGAAGCAGCCATATTTTCATTTCTTCAACCGCTTCTTCATCTTTTGCTACTTCGTTAAATGCCTCAATCAATATAGCCTGTGTTTCAACCGGCGCCTGATACCAGAAATAACCGGCCGCATTATCTTTCCAATACATACCCGTTTCTTCGGATTGCTGCGCATATTCTTTCAATGAACGGATAATCGCCGTCGCTTTTTCCGGTTGATCATTCCGGTGCAAAATCAGTGCGGCCATTGCTTTCTCATAAGTGGAAAACGACAGCCAATATTGTCCCGTTTGCGACAGGTAATAATCAAAAGCCGCCTTTTGGTTTCCATCCGGTTTATGCCCGCCGAAACTGCGCGCATAAAGATAATGCAACTGTATCGAACTGATATGTTGTTTCTCTAAATCGCACTTGTTTTCGATTAAATTATCATAATCTTCCCAAATGCAATCATCCAGATAAGACAATCCATTTTGTATCATAATCTTTGCCTCCGCCGAATGGTTGGGTTGCATAGCGCCTAATTTTTCCAGATGCGCCATTCCGGCAACAATATGTTGTGTGATATAGCGATTGGAAGGATTACCTTCGAACCATGGGAAACCGCCGTCGCTGTTCTGTATTTTTTTCAATTTATTGAAAGCGCGGTTCATTTCATTACTCATACGATTCAGATCGAACAATAAACCGATGCGTTTCTTACGCTCGCTCTCGTTCCTGGCCTGCATCACCCACGGCGTTTCTTCCAGCATCACCTGTTTCAACTCCTGATTTTTTTCCAGATTGGACGTCAAGGCTTTACTGTCCTGCATATTCCATTGGTTAAATATCTGCTTGATACGCGGTGTTTTATTCACCACTGTCGTTGCAAGCGTATTCGCATAGTAGCGGGAAAATGTCTGTTCAGCGCATTCATAGGGATACTCCATGATATAGGGCAATGCCTGCACCGCGTACCACGCCGGAGCGGAAGTATATTCCAACGTCAGACTATAATTACGAAGCGTTTTCGATTGATTATTCGCCAGCCTGTCAAAGGTAACTATTTTTTCTTTTCCGGCACGTACGCTGAACGGAAGCGTTTCCGTCACCAGCATGGAGTTCGTCAGTACGGGAACCGTTTTCTCCTCGCCATCCGCATGCGTACCGGCTTGCGCTGTCACCTTGTATGTAATTGCCCGGACGCCTTCCGGAATTGCAAGTCTCCACCTCAACCCGGCGCTTGCTCCCTTTTTCACATTGAAAAACAGCGTTTTATCCGACTGTATGATCGCATCCGCCGGCTCCATCGTTACAGCGTCATATAAGCGAAGCAATGCTTGCCCGTTCAAGTCGGCTTCTGTCAGGTTATTCACTTTTGCCGTCAATTCGATCACATCATTTTCACGGAAAAAACGCGGCGGATTAGCGCTTATCGCTACCTGTTTCTGCGTAATCAGCTCGTTCGTATAACTTCCGACCTTAAAATCTTTTGTATGTGCAAAGCTCAATAATTTCCAGCGTGTAAGGGCCTCCGGCATCGTAAACTCAATCAGCGTCTCTCCTTTTTCATTTGTACGTAACTTAGGATAGAAAAAAGCTGTTTCATTAAAATTCGTTCTTGTTTCAACCGCCGTTAAATCGACTTGCGGTTTTTCTTTCTGCGGCACATTGCTCCCCCATGCCCATACGCCTCCGGCCGTATTTTCCTCTTCCGCCATTGCATCCTCCATAAGAGCCGGCGCTGCGGCCTCCTGTTTCATAACCGCAAATCCGATCATAACCACTTCTTCAAGAGCGCGGTTCTTCATCGTCACACGGCCATAAGAACGCGTATTTGCATAAAACGCCCTGTTATAAGTCGCATCAAACCAGTTTATATCCGTATACGGTACAACATACATGCCCGAAGCGGGATTAACCTTATTCATTTGCAATTTCACGGCTAAACTCTGAACGGCAGAAGTATTCCATTGATAAGAATAGGAAGATGCAGACTGTCCGTATATCCGCGGAATATAATCCCAACTATGCGGATTCAGAGCGTCTAAAGATGCATCATATAAAGAAGCCACAATCTCAGCCGCTTCCTTCTCGCCCTTTTTGTTACTTACCAGCATCGTCCAGGCTTCATTTTCGCCCGGCAACAGTTTATCGCGGAAAGTAGTCAGTTTCACGTCCAGCATATTATTTGTGAAAGGTACAATTATTTGCTTTTTAGCGGCATACAGACGATTATCCTGAATCATGCTTAATTGTATTTCAAATCCTCCGCGATGTTCTTCCTTTATTGGAAATGCAATCTTTACCGGAACCGTACCTGTCTTTATCCATTTTGCCTCTACTATGCGGGATTTATGGATCAACTCGCAGTAAACATATGAAGGATCTTCGCCTCCCGCAATCAGGAATTCCACCTGTTCGCCCGGCTCTCCGCCGTCTTTCACGACAGTCAGCCACTTATCCATACGACTGATAACCTCCGGCGTCTCTCCGGATAAATAAACATATCGGGTATTATCGACAATAATTCCTTTTTTATTATCCGCAGTCAGTTTCACCTTATAATATCCCGAATATTTCAACGAAGACAAATCCAGTTTTTTATTTTCCGACGTTTCAATCCTGTATTCCGCAATCTTCTCCATCACCTCGAACCGGTCGGGGTTTAACTCATTTCCATACGCGTCAAGCGGGAATTCTTTACGAAATTCGTCTTTCGGAATAACCTGCATATCAACCACATCATCCCATATCCGTTTACGTAAAATCTTTTCGGGTAATTTCAGAGAAGCAATCTCCACCTTTACGGAAGCAGGCGTAAAATCTCCATTCAGATTTGTCGTCTCAACCGTGAAATTATCCGTCTTTCCGGCATGAATATTTTCCGGCATATTTGTATTTACCAGCAATGGATTGTTACCGACCAGCACATCCACGGAAGCGCTACGGGTTTCGCCGTTCACATCCGTTACATCTGCCGTAACAGTATAGGCATATATTCTCTGTTCATCTTTTACATCATCAGCCAATGCGGTAAACCCGATCGAAACAGTTCCGTTTTCATCCGTTTTCAGTACTCCGGAGCTGATTTCGCGATCATCATTTATCGGAGGGTAGCGCCGGTAATCATAGCGATAACGCGAAGTTCTTACCACCCGATACTGAACGGCGGCATGATCGATTGCGTAACCGGCCAAAGCCTTGGCGTTTGCCGTCGCCTTTATTTGCTCATTCAATGCAAAGTTTCCGTCTACCGGATCAAATCTCACTTCAAAAGTCGGACGTTTATACTCCTCGACAAGTATGGACGTACTTTCGTATCCCGGGATTTCAATCGTCATGTAACCGTTCAACAATCCTTGCGGAATATTAAAACTACCGTCAATACTACCGAAATCGTTGGACGTCATTTTTTGTTCCGAAATCGCCTGCCTGTTTGCATCCCGGAAGTTAACGTTTACCGGTTTGCCTTTTACTAACTCTTTATTTTTATCTGCCAATTGACGGTACAATATCGCCTTGAAATAAACGATTTGTCCGGGCCGGTAAACAGAGCGATCGGTAAAAACGACCGCACCCGCCTCATTGTCCCGGCGAATACTTCTGTCATATCCGGGATTAAATACCAGTAACTGCTTGTCGCCATGATTTACGCGATAACGCCTGTAATTATAGTATTTCGATAATGTCCCGCTTTTCGCTATTCCATTTTTATCGCCGACAAACGACGTTTGCGTTTTTACATCCCTGTACGCTGTGATCTTAGCGCCGGAAAGAGGTTCTCCGGTTTTACGATCGGTTACGGAAACCGTCATGATCCTGTCGATTGTACGATCCTGCGCCATTAATGGAGAAACCTGCGTCAATGAGGCCGCGTATACGGACGACGTATTTACCGGATCCTCCGTATCGGATAAAACAATTAAATAAAAACCTTCTTCAAGAGGCGTCATCCGGATTTCGGTCGTATAATATTGATAATCGGAGACGTCCGGAAGACCAATCGGCTCCTGTGACGACCTTCCTTTCAGTGTTTGAATAAAATCAGAAAGATTGTTATTATAGTCGTATCGCCTTTCCGTATAGTTTATCGCCTCTTCTTCCGTCAGCCGGTAAACCGTTTTGTATACGGTATCCATATTTCTGAATTTCAGTAATGCCAGAAACGATTGACCGGGAAGCTGTATACTTTCCGTTTTCAGATCCATTTCTTTATATAAGATACTCTCTTTGAATGTTTTCACCTGATCCTCCCATTGGCCGGGATATTCTTTCTCTATCTGTTCACATATTTCATAAGCCTTGCGATAGCCGGATTTTTTTTCTTCTTTTTTATCATATCGCCATTCCGTGCCTTTACTCCGGTAAAAGTCGGCAAGCTGAAGCAGTACCCTCGCATTATGTCCATACGATTTATATGTTTTACTCATATTAATAAGAGCTTCCTCATACATTTTATCATTATCGGCATAACGTCCTTCTTTCCGCAAATAAGATACGCGACGCAAATCCGCGTCAATCAATGCAATCACACCGTCGTTCGTCTTTTCGATCAGCGAACCGAATGCTGACTTTTTCAGGTGGAAACGCAACAGCTCCTGATATATTTTCAGAGACAGACAGGTTGTAGAAAGCGTATCCTCCGCCTGTATCTGCAGATTCGGGAATTTTTGCACGTCCGCAAAATAATCCTGATTATTAATAACAAAAACCTGCTGCGGCAACGAATGAATATTAAATTGAGAAGAGTAATAATTCAGGGCCCGATTAGCCAGTAAATCATATAAAGAAGGCTGATAATTAACATCATAATTCCCCTGCAATATTTCCTTATAACGCTCGATCGGTTCATTTTGCAGCGCTTTTGCATCCTGTAAAGAAAGATGGTAGTATTTTACGGCTTCTTCCGCCAGTTTACGGGCGTCCCATGTATGGACGTCTTCCGGATCGGCAATTGCATTTGTCCGGCGATTAATTGTCCACGCATTCTGATTATAAAACTCTTCATACATTTGCCCGATCATAGAATAGACAATCGATTTCGCCGGTTGAGGGATCGCTTCCGCATCTTTCTTCAGATTATTGAAAATCCGGTTCGCTCCTTCGTCATTTTCTTCCGGAACACCGATGCTGTTGATCTGAAAAATAATGGCCTTCATCAGCTGTTCATAATTCTTTTCATCGAGGGCGGACAGGTAAATTGTATCGACTTTAGGCAATAACGACCCGGGCAATCCCTGTTGCCGCAATAATTCGATCTCGGCCCATTTTTGCCCATAATTGTTCATATTTTTTTCTATTGATTGTTTGTTTTGCGATAAAACACAGGATACAAGAAAAAATATTGCAACTGTTGTTATATAAAAAACCTTTCTCATACGAATAATTATTTTTAAAGGTAAGTATGACATGCCTTTGTCATTCATGAACTCTTTTTAATACGATCGCTCGCGAATAAACTCGCAGTAAGTTTTATACATCATTTTAACGACGCCACTGCAAAGTTAAATAAAAGTTTTATAACCGCTATCACGGAAATCAAACTATATTTCTAAAATATCCAAATTTAAAGAAATCTGAAAAATAATTGTATCGCCTACAATATGTTACCATATTTTTAGTTACTTTTGCAACGAAAACAAGTTGCATTCAATTGAACGTTTATTTCGGTAATAAGTAGTTCTTCTTGTTGTTGCACTGATTTTTATCTCAACAGATATTTTTTTCCGCTGTTGATTTAATGATTAAAAGGGAATATAACTAATGAAAATTTATACGTTTTTTATTTGTATATTTTCATTTTGCAGTTCATTTGCTTTTCCGACAGAAACGGCCAAGCCTAAAGAGGGAGAAGGAGTTTACAGGTTTCTACTCAACAATGGCCGCGATCCGAAAGAGCATTATGAGGAATTTGTCAAGCTAAATAAAAATAAGCTTGGCAAAGATCATTCGTTAATAAAAGGTGTTTCATACATTTTACCGCCGTTATCAGTCGAAGCTGCAAATAATAAGAATACAAACAGTAATAAAAAAAGGGAACCGCTTTTTGGTAAAAAGTACAGTGAATATACCATTCATTCCAATAAATTAAGGGGAGCTACATTTTTTCTGGCGAGCGGTCATGGCGGCCCGGATTGCGGAGCTATCGGAATAGCCGAAGGTAAAGAAATTCATGAGGACGAATACGCTTATGATATCATGTTACGTCTGGCACGCTGTCTGATGATGGAAGGAGCAACCGTACATATCGTCATTCAGGATAAACACGATGGTATTCGGGATGACAGATTCCTGAAAAACAACAAAAAAGAAACATGCAGAGGAAAAGAGATACCGCTAAATCAGATGAAACGTCTTCAACAACGTTGCGATGAGATAAACGTACTATCCCGTAAATCAAAAGATCAATATCAGAGAGTCCTTTTTATCCACCTGGATAGCCGCAGTAACAACAAGCAAATGGACGTGTTCTTTTATCATCACGGAAACAGTGCAGCCGGAAAACGCTTAGGCCATACCATGCGGCAAACATTCAAAGAACACTATCAAAAACACCAGTCGGGCAGAGGCTTTACCGGTACAGTCAGCGCGCGGGAACTGTATGTGCTGACAAACACAAAACCTGTCAGTCTCTTCGCCGAACTCGGAAATATACGAAACAGTGACGACCAGCGACGATTCTTAATTGATTCCAATCGCCAGGCGCTGGCCAATTGGATGTGCCGCGGCTTCGTCGCCGATTACGAGAATTTAAAAAAATAAACGATTACGGAACCGATAAATTGATTTTAAAATTATGGAAGATCATCGTCCTGTTTCCGATCCGGAAATAAAAGTTTTACAAAATAACGGCTGCTTTTGCGAAGACTGGTCCGGAATAAAAGTAAAAGAAGGTTTTACAGCCGACCATATTCACAATACTACTTTTTCGGGAGATGTATACCTGGGATTATTCAAACGTAAAATAACCTTTGCAGGAGGTATTACAAGATATTCGGGTATATATAATGCTACTATCCATAATTGCGTAATAAAAGACAATGTGTACATTAACCAGATAAAAAATTACATCGCCAATTACGTCATTGAGGAAAATGCAATTATCGAAAGCGTCGATATGCTCGTTGTCGACGGCAGATCCTGTTTTGGCAACGGTACCCGCGTTGCAGTATTAAACGAGATGGGAGGACGCGAAATACCAATCTATGACAAACTCTCTGCTCATACGGCGTATCTGATTGCTTTCTATAGACATAAACCTGAACTGATAGACAGGCTCGACGGGATGATTAACGAGTATACGCAAACAGTCTGTTCTGAAATGGGAACTATTGGAGAAAATGCGCATATATTCAGCAGTCATAATATTAAAAACGTAAACATTGGGCCGTATGCAAAGATTGAGGGCGTTTACCGGTTGAAAAACGGCAGTATCAACAGTTCGGAAAAAGATCCCTCCTATATCGGAACGGGAGTAATCGCCGAGAACTTCATCACGGCAAGCGGTTGTAAAATATGCGAATCATCGATCGTAGATAATTGTTTCATCGGTCAGGGAACTATTCTCGGAAAACAATATACCGCTGAAAACTCTGTTTTTTTCGCTAATTGTCAAGGATTTAACGGCGAAGCCTGCTCTATCTTTGCAGGCCCCTACACGGTTTCACATCATAAATCAACCCTGTTGATTGCAGCTTATTACTCATTTCTCAATGCCGGAAGCGGTTCGAATCAGAGTAATCATATGTATAAACTGGGTCCCATTCATCAAGGTATTATAGAACGGGGAAGTAAAACAGCCAGCGATTCCTATATCCTGTGGCCCGCAAAAATCGGAGCATTCTCATTAGTGATGGGGCGGCATTACCGTAATACGGACACCTCCAGCCTGCCTTTTTCCTATCTCATAGAAAACTCCAACGAGAGTTTCCTTGCTCCCGGCGTCAATCTGCGAAGTATAGGAACCATTCGTGATGCACAGAAATGGCCCAAACGTGATCGCCGCAAAGATGATTCCTTGTTGGATTGCATTATATTCAACCTGCTGAGCCCCTATTCCGTACAAAAAATCATGAAAGGAATCGATATTCTGGAAAATCTGAAAAAAATATCCGGTCCGGCCTCCGATTATTACATGTATAACAGCGTAAAAATGACAAACAGGGCGCTTGAAAGAGGGATTTTATTGTATAAACTGGGCGCTATCAAATTCTTCGGAAGCGGATTAGTAAAAAAACTGGAAATCGCAGCCTGTTCCGGTGAAGAAGAAATGAGAGAAATTCTTGCATCGCAGGGAGACGAAGGGACAGGGGAATGGGTCGATATGGCAGGTCTGCTTGTGCCCAAAGAACAGGTTTCCAAAATGATCAAAGCAATCGAAAACAACGCCATTACCTCTCTCGCTGAAATCAATGAAACATTCCATAAATGGAAAAATAATTACCTGATCTGGTCATGGAACTGGATCGTATTGCAGCTGAAGACAAAGTTCGGAATTGACCTCAAAACCGTTTCCGCCAAACAACTGATTGAATTTGTTGAAGAATGGAAAGAGGCTGTTACCAGACTGGACAAAATGATCTATGAGGATGCAAAAAAAGAATTTACCCTGAAATCACAAACCGGCTTTGGCATAGACGGTAAAGACCGGACACGTATTTCCGACTTCGAAAATGTACGCGGAGAATTCACAAGTCATCCGGCCGTAACGGAGATCATTGAACATATCGACAAAAAAAGCAAACAGGCCGACACGGTCATTAAAAAATTAAGCCGGTTTATTTAGAGGGCCTGCTGAAAGTTCCCTGCTGGGGATTATCGGTCGATAAACTATCTATAAGCGCTTTATGAGGCATGCCGCGCCTCTACACCGGCACATGGCAGGAAATATGCCCCTATGTCCATCGCTCGTCATAGCCGGACAACACGTCCGGTTAAAATACAAAACGGCTACTTGATGCGCTTTGCCGTTTGATCCGGCTTGCCGGCTTTGCAAGTCGGGCAAAGCGGGAACTTTGCTTTTAGCTCGACGCAGTCCGGAGACTACGCCGAGCATAGGTTTCCCTGCTTTTCCGCGTTCTGTTATGACAATAACCACGCCGTTATTGCCCCGCGAGCCATAGATAGCCGCCGAGGAAGCGATACAGATCAGCCGGATGATCTTGATAACTTTATTCCGTCATACTTTCAATGAAACCGGAATGGAAGCATTATCTAATGATTAATAGCCAAAATTATTCTCCCAGTTCGTGCGCGTTTTCATCTCGTTTTGCGGGATAGGCAGCAAGAGGTCGCGCTTCGTCGGCACGACGCTGTTGAACGCCGTGTTGTAGTAATTCGTAAACTCCGCCAGCCTGGCCACTGCCTCTGCTTCGCCCCAGCGCACAAGGTCGAAATAGCGTTTGCCTTCGCCGATAAATTCGCGCTTACGTTCCTCTTTGATCACGTCGAGCGAGGCCTCCGTAGCCTCCGGAAGCCCAGCGCGCGCGCGGATTTTATTGATATACGGCAGGGCGGCGCCGGCCTTCCCGTTGTTGACGAGCGCCTCGGCATAGAGCAGATAGACGTCGGCCGGACGCAAAACCGTGAAGTTGCGCGGATAATCGTTCCACGCCTTGATCAGCGCGTTGGTCGGATCCTTCTCCAGGAACTTGGTGACGATGTTCTTCTCCGTGTAGATGCGGTTTACGCCCCTGCCGGTATAGAAGCCCGTATCGACGCTCGCGGGCAGGCGCAGGTCGTTTTCGGCCTGCATCGCGTTGACAAAAAGCGTATCGACACACATATCCTGCCCCTGCACGGAGTAGCTGCTGTAAGCCCAGTCGGGAAAAGGCGTCTCGGAGGAGCTTCCGCTGGTGATATATCCCGGCAGACTGGATCCGGTGGCGAAGGAGGCCGACCCGGAAGCAAACTGGATGGAAAACAAGTCGTATTTGTTTTCGTTTTCCAAGAGAAAGAGTTCGGCAAAATCCGGACACCAGCGCGCATTGACCTGTGGCAGGATGGCGGCAAGGGTTGTCTCGGCCTTGGCGGTCGCCTCGCGGTCGTTGTTCGGATAGCCGGCCATGGTCATATAGACCTGTCCGAGCAAGGCTTGCGCCGCGATCTTTCCTGCGCGGCCGGCTTCGGCGCCGGCGTAGAAGTCGTCAAGTCCGGCAGACGCCTCGGCGAGGTCGGAGATAATTTGCGTATAGATGTCGGCCGTTGGGGTACGCGGTTTTGCGATGGCGACGCCGTTTTCGGTCGGTTCGAGGTTCAACGCCGTCGGCCCGAACGCGCGTGCGAGTTCATGATAGGCGTATGCCCTCATAAAATACGCCTCTGCGCGGTATCGGACATAGTCGGCGGCCTTGTCGCGGGTGAAGTGCAGCAAGTTGTTCGCTTCTTTGACGACGGTGTAGAGGCGGACGTAGATGTTGGACGCCGTCACCGTTGTCGATGCGATTTGATACTTGCGGAAATCCATCTGGTCGCGTTGTGCATTGGCGTCGGTGCGGATGTATAGCAAGTCCGAGCGGTTTTCTGAAGCCATCCAGTAGTAAATAGTCGGGAAATCGTCGTTGCTGCCGTTTTTCCCTAACCGCGCGTAGATGCCCAGTGCAGCCTGATTGACTTCCAGCTCGCTGGAATAGAACGCCTGGGTCATATTATTCTCGACGGGATAAAGGTCTATATCGTCGAGACATGCCGTGAATAAACCGGCCATTGCGATAATCGCGACCGCTATCAGCAGAATTTTTCTTAATTTATCCATAATCGTCTGATTGGTTTAAAAAGTTATATTAAGGCCACACGAAAAAGTCCTTGCCTGCGGGTAAGCGCCCCAGTCGGACGAGGCATTGTCCTGGGTAGCCGCTTCGGGCGAGAAGCCGGGATAATAGTTATCCCACATGTAGATGTTATCAATGGAGACGTAGATGCGACATTGTTTGAGGATCGTCTCAGGGAAAGGCGCGGTGTAGCCAAGCGTGAAGTTTTTGATGCGGAAATATCCGGCGGGATAAAGCCAGTTGGCGTCATACTGTCCGCTGGTAACGGTGGCATAGAAGGCGGGTATTTTCCCGTTGCCCGGTTCCTCCTCCGACCAGTAGGCTTTTGTCAGCCACTGCTCCATGTATCCGTATTTCGGGTCGTTCGTACCCCTGTTCCAGCTACGCGACCCGATCGAGAGCAGGTCTCCTCCGGCACGCCCCTGTATCAATACGGAAGCATCGAAGTTTTTATAAGCGAACGTATTCGTCATTCCCCACTCAAATTTAGGCTCAAAGCTGCCGGCCACGATATAATCGTCGGCCGTGATCCGTCCGTCGGGGCCTCCGTCGTCAGCGCCGGCAAAATCGTGCCATTTGGAATCGCCGGGGCGTTGTCCCGTCCAGATGGCGACGCCCGGTTTGGGGGTTGTGCCGTCGGCCTCAAAGTCGGAGGCGCGAAGGACGCCGTCGACCTGCAACAGCCGGTACGAGTTGATGGGATGGCCTACGCGCTGGATAATGGTAGAGCCTTGACCGGACATGATATCGGCGTCTTCGGCGCCGAGGCTCAAGATTTTATTCCGATTGAGCGAGAGGATAAACGAGGTGTTCCACCGGAATTCGCCGGTGAGATTCGCCGAGTTGATTTCCATTTCAACCCCGCGGTTTTCCACGCTCCCCACATTATCCATCATATTCGAGAATCCGGTGGTAAGCGAAACCGGGGCATTGAGCAGCAAGTCGGAAGTCTGCTTGTAATAAAAATCGCCTGAGAAATACACCCGGTCTTTCCAAAGCCCAAAGTCAATTCCCACATTATAGCTTGTCGTCTGTTCCCATCCAAGCAGCGAGTTGGAGATATTGTTCACGACAAAGCCGGTGTTCACCGCCTGCGTATCGCCGACGGGATAGTTCAACTGCCCCATATTGGCCACAAACTGCGAGTTGCCGATGCGGTCGTTGCCCACAATCCCCCAACTGAGGCGCATTTTAGCCGTCCCGATCCAGGAGATCTCGCGCAGAAACGCCTCCTCGTTGGCTCTCCATGCGCCCGAAACCGAGGGAAACCAGCCCCAGCGATTGTCGGGGCCGAACTTCGACGAGCCGTCGCGACGAAGCGAGGTGGTGAATAAATACTTGTCCATCCAGCCATATTGCAACCGCCCGAAACAGGAGATCAACGCATTGGCGGAATAGCCGATTTCATTGTCGTTCGTTGTTGCGCCTCTTGCGGTGGTGAACACCCAGGTCTTGTCGTCCGGGAAGTTACTCTTCCGCTGGTTGGTGGTTTCCTGATTGAATTTTTCCTCCGACGCTCCGAGCAGCAAATCGAATGTATGCGCCCGGATTTGCTTCGTATAATTAAACAGCGCCTGCGCCAGGAGCGAGTTGGAAATGGTGGTCGATTTCCTCGACGACGACACTTCGCCCGGCGCACGGCTATCCCAAGCGCCTTGCGCCCAGGTGGGGTTGTATGTTCTCGACGTATTGCCGCGATGATTCCACGCCACCATCCCCTGGAGATTCATCCCGTCAAGGATGTCGACCGTCGTAGTGAGCGACGAGTTCAAGCGGGTATCCTGCCCCTTTTGCTGGTTTTGATAAACCGACTGCACGTAGGGACTGACATTGTTTGCTCCCGGCCCCCACATGTCGTAAAATTTGTACGGATCCGCCCCTGCCATCCGGCCGGCGTCGCCGAGCGTCCAGTTCGGGAAACCCAGCGAGCGGGAAACGCCCAAGTCTTTCCCTTCCACGCTGCCGCCTTCGGTAACGGCATACGACGGCGCAAGGTTCATGGCTACTTTGATGCGGTCGGAGATTTTCGACTCGATGTTTGCACGCAACGAATAGCGGTCGAACGACGTCCCATAGACGATGCCCTCCTGCTGATAAACGCCACCGGAGATGGAGTAGTTCACCTGATCGGTTGCGCCGGACGCGTTCAACTGGACGTCGTAGGTAGGCGCGTTACGGAATATCTCGCGCTGCCAGTCTATCGGCGTCAGATTATCCGTGCCCCACCAGGGGTCGTAAAGCCCGTAAATAGTTTTCTGGTCGTTAATTTCCGCCCTCGTAGCCACAGGTCTGCCGGTTTCCGTCCGGGCGTATGCCAGGCGTTCCTCCTGCGAGGCGGAAGCCGACAAGCCGGTGCGATTCACCCATTGGCGGTCGTACCATTTTTTATTGAACTCAATCCATTCATCGGCCGTCAACACGTCGACATAACGCTCCACGTTCGATATTGCGGTATAGGAGGTCAGCGTAATGACCGGCCTCCCCGTCTTGCCGCGCCTGGTCGTAATCAGGATAACGCCATTAGAACCTCGCGAGCCGTAAATGGCCGCCGAAGCGGCGTCTTTGAGTACGTCAATCGACAGGATGTCGCTCGGATTGATCCCCGAAAGGTTATCAATGGGCACGCCGTCGACGACATATAGCGGCGTGTTTTGTCCCGTAATGGAGGCCGCGCCGCGCACCTGAATACTGACGTCCGCCCCCGGCGAGCCGCTGGTCTGTCGCACGCTGACGCCCGACATCTGCCCCTGCAAAGCCTGCTCGACACGTGTCACAGGGCGGTCGGCAAGCGCTTTCTCATCAATTTTTGCGATCGACCCCACGACGTTGGCTTTCTTCACCGTGCCGTAGCCGATGACGATCACTTCATCCAGCATTTCGGCGTCTTCCTGCAAGATAATTTCCAGCCTCCTGCCGCTTACTGCCGGTATTTCCTGATTTTTATAGCCGATGTAGGAAATCAGCAAGATCGCATTAGATTTGACCGATAATGAAAAACTGCCATCCACGCCGGTGATAATGCCGTTCGTCGTACCTTTTTCCACCACATTCGCGCCGATAACCGGTTCGCCGGCTTCGTCCTTCACCACTCCCGAAACTTGTGCCTGTTGCTGCACAGTCTGTGTGCTCCATGCCCTGCTTTCCGCCCATGTCACGGATGGCAAAACAGTCATGATAGCAATAAAAATAAATATATGTTTGATTTTTAATCGTTCCATTTTCACGATATTTAATGATTCTTAATCCTTAATTTACTTAATACACTATTTCTTTGGACACGCGCTCATACGAAGGGAGGATTGGTACGGACATAATCCTCCCTCAAAAACACGAGACCGACCGGCAAAAGAAAAAAAATAATGCCGGCTACCATTGTCTGAATAAAATGATTTAACAGGAAATCTATCTGCTTGTCGCCTCTTCCGGCGAAAATGCTATCAAGGACTAATAGCTCTCCCCCTCTCTCTCTGCAAGAATCATGCCAAAAGACCCTAATCGAAAGGATTGCTTTCCGGTTCATGGCATTGGTTATTGTTAAGAGAAAATTCATTGTATGTGCGTGTGTGTTTTAAGTATTCATGTATCAGATAAAATGCTTATCTTTAATGCGTTAAACAATAAAATTAACATCGACCGACGACACATGCGTAACAAAGGTAATAAAAAGTTAGCATTCAAAGCAGGAAAAATTGGAGAAAAAATTGGAGGAAAACAAAAAATAACACTTTAAACATGTTCTTGTTCATAGTAATAAAAATGATGCTGCACGTACTACATGGACAGCACAATGCGTTAGATTGACACAAGATGACATTGATATCATTCCTAACTTTGAAACGTATATTTTAGCCAAAGAGCAAAAAACCTGTCATAAACAAGATATTTTCCATTGTTTTCAAGCAGCAGTTCTTTGTTTAACAATGTTTTCAAAGAAACGCTGACGGTACTTGTCGAACCTAATTTGTATTTGGCAATAAATTCTGCCGCAGTCGGTCCCTGCACTTCGCTTTCCGCGGCAATCGCCTTCAACAGCGAAAATTGCTTTTCTGTAATCAGTTTGCAATAGGTTTGATAGGTTGTTTCATTTTCTTGAAGAATATCTGCCAGAAGTTGTTTTACAATATTTGTGTCTGTGATATTTTCATTTGCAGAATACAGCCGGTTTAGCAACATTTGCATATACCAGGTATGCCCGCCAACTGTTTGATATGCAAAATCTATTGCTTCCTGCGGTATGTTTTTCTCTGCTTTTTCAAAATGTTTCAGTATAAATTTTGAATATTCTTTCAATGAGATCGCTCCGAGTTGCAGCATTTGCGTACTTTGGAAAAACGGCTGTGAGGCAGAGGTAAAGAGTTTTTCCATAATGTGCTTCCGGCTGCCCGAAAAAATAAATCTCACATTTGTCATTCGCTGGACATACGAGCGAAGCAATGCCTCAACGCTTTCGTCTTTGTAATTGGTAATCTGTTGAAACTCGTCAATCGCAATATAGCAGGTTTTGTTTGATTTCGAGAGATAGTTGAAAATTTCCTTTAGCGATTCCTGCGTTTTTCCCTGCGCAAAATCAACCGTTATTTGCGGCGCCCCCGTTAGTTCATCTGCCGTTATAACCGGTCTGACAGACTTGAAAAATGCAAATACAGAGTCAATGACTTTTTTCGACTTTGCGTCTAACGAGCCTACGATTTCACTGGCGAACAACTGCACAAATTCCTGCAATGATTTTGTGTTGTAAATGTCAATATAATAACACGCTGCGTCTTCGTTTTTCGACAGATAATAAAAAGCATTATGAATCAGCCCTGATTTTCCCATACGGCGAGGGCTTATCAGCGTCAGGTTTCTGCCGTTTTCCAATGCCTCGACGATTTTATCTGTTTCGGCTCGTCTGTCGCAAAAATAGTCGGGATTTTTGTATCCTGACAGGAGAAATGGATTTTTAATTTTGTGTGTCATAATATTTTATATTGTTTCAATTATTATGTTCCATGAATTATGTTCCATGAATTATGTTCCATAAATTATGGAATACAAATGTACATAAAAGTTTTCACATATACACAGACCCCCTGAAAATTCGCAATTAAAGCCTCGCATCACTTTGTTTAGTTCGGCCACAGTTGCTCAATATTTGTAAGAAAGCCACTATCTTATCTTTGAAGAAATGTTCATCGCTACGACGAATAATATGCTCCTGCAACAGGCGTTGAATTTCGCTTATCCGGTAGAAATTTTTTCCGCGTATGCGTGAAAAATTAATATATGATGTTAATTAAAAATATCTCGCCGCCATAAAGGTAACCGGAAGGAAAATATAACATCTGAAAACTTATATGTCCTGGCAATAAAATGAACAAATTTATTTTGTATTCCTCCCGACTTATATTATCTTTGCCTTTGCAATTTATGTGAACAGTTAAATGCAACAGGATCATACGACAAAAAGCAAAAAAGGATTCGGAACAGCGGCAGTTTATCTGACGTCGATTTCATCTGTACTTGGCGCTATTTTATTTTTACGTTTTGGATATGCAACAGGAAACCTTGGCTTCTGGGGAGCTATCATAATCGTACTATTAGGCCACATGATTACTTTCCCTACGGCATTGGCGCTATCCGAACTGGCTACAAATACGCGTGTGGAAGGCGGCGGGGAATATTTTATCATCTCGCGTTCGTTCGGGCTGAAAATCGGTTCAACCATCGGCATCACGCTTTTTCTTTCGCAGACAATTAGTATTGCCTTTTATCTTATTGCATTTGCAGAGTCGTTCCATTTTCTTTTCGACTGGTGCCAGAACCGATTCGGGCTTGATCTGCCAAGACAGGTCATCAGTCTGCCAACCATCATAATACTGGCTATCATCATATTAAAACAAGGCGCCGATTCCGGAATGAAATTATTATACGTCGTTACGATTATATTATTCCTGTCGCTTCTGATGTTTTTCTTAGGGAAGCCGATAGAACATCCTGAAAATCAGGCATACATCGCAGGAAACAACTTCGGTTTTTTCCGGAAAGAGCAGTTTTTCGTCATTTTTGCCATCTGCTTCCCCGCATTCACAGGCATGACTGCCGGCGTCGGGCTGAGTGGCGACCTGCGTAATCCCGGAAAAGCAATTCCTTTAGGTACCCTGCTCGGAACATTGACCGGCTTGGTCGTTTATTCGTTCGTTATTTGGAAACTGGCCATATCGGCCTCTCAGGAAGAGTTGACGAACGACCAGATGGTAATGGCGAACATCGCTCTGTTTGGAGAAGTGATCGTTCCGTTAGGACTGGCCGCCAGTACCCTTTCCTCCGCTTTAGGCGCTATGATGGTCGCGCCTCGCACACTACAGGCCATAGCCGGAGATAAAATGTTCCCTTTCAAGCGATTAAACAGCCTTTTCTCCCGAGGCAAAGGAATTACGAACGAACCTCAGAACGCGTCGTTGATTGTTTACGTCATTGCCTTTGTTTTCATCCTTCTGGGAGATGTGAATTCGGTTGCCGGAATTATCTCTATGTTTTTCCTCATCACATACGGAACCTTATGTCTGAGCTCTTTTCTCAATCACTTCGGCTCCCCGCCGTCTTATCGCCCTCGCTTCAAGTCAAAATGGTTTTTGTCGCTGGCAGGCTTCCTGCTTTCCGTATGGGTAATGTTTATGATAAGCCCGATATATACATTCATTGCGTATATCGTCATCATTCTCACTTACCTTTTCATCGAGCGCTGTAACAAAGACAGTAAAGGGCTGGTCAATATCTTCAAAGGCGCATTATTCCAATTAAACAGACAACTACAGGTATATATGCAAAAACATCAGTCAAGCATGGATACAGAGGAGTGGCGCCCTGCCATAATTTGCGTATCCTTACATTCTTTTGAACGCGAAAAAATCCTTGAACTGATGAAATGGATAAGCCATCAACATGGTTTCGGGACTTATTTTCATCTGATTGAAGGTTATTACAGCAAGCAAACATACAAGGAATCGAAGGCCATGCTCGAACAACTTATTAATAATACAAAGGATCGCGGCAGTACTCTTTACATAGACACAATGATTTCACCGTCTTATACTTCGGCCATCGCTCAGGTGATACAAACCCCGTCAATATCCGGTATGGAAAATAATATGGTGGTATTCGAATACGACAAACGTCATCCGGAAGAGTTAAATAAAATTCTTGAAAATGTAAACCTTGTCCGCGCCGGTAATTTCGACGTCGGCATACTGGCTATATCGGAACACTTTTTCAGACCAACGAACGGTATACATGTATGGATACGCGAACATGATGAAAACAATACAAACTTTATGATTCTTCTGGGCTATATCATCATGTCCCATCCCGACTGGAAAAAAAGTTATATCAAAATATTTCTGGCCAGTATAAAAAAAGACTTTATGAAAATTAAAGAAGATTTGGAGAAACGTATTGCTGCCGGAAGACTTCCGATAACGCTCGCCAATATCGAATTTGTGATGATAGATGAAAATCAGTCATTCAGCGACGTTGTCGAAGAACGCTCTTCACAAGCAGGACTTACAATTATCGGCTTTCGCGAAGAACTTATCAAACACGAACCTGTAACTTTCTTCACTGATTTTAAAGCAATAGGCGATATTTTCTTTGTCAATACCTCTACCCCGAAAGAGATTACTTAATATCAAGATTTCAGAATAATCATTTTCCGAAAGCATCTGCTATAGCTTCCTCCATCTACTGCGCCAAATGAAAAAAAATTAACGCCAAATGTACCCATCTGCTTTGAAGCTTTGTTTTCCTGAGCAATTAATGTAACGACAGAGATTCGGAAATTAATATATTAAATACTGTAAATCAGTAAAATATAAACCGTTTCAAAATTTTAGTCGGCGTCGCGCCGGCGGCGTTCCTGCGCTTCAATCCGGTCAGGTTCGGAAAAAAATATCTTCACCGTTATTTGAAAACTGATACGCTCGAAAAAACAAATTGTTTCTTCAAGCGTATCGGACGGAATGTCTACAGAGGAATCTCCCTCTGCCGGAGTTCTTTTGTTTGCATTATCTTATCTCAAACTGACTGCCGGAATTTACCGTAAATGTTCCGCTGATGGACGTCTCATTGGACTTTACCGTCAATTTTGCATTATTCGTAACGGTTACGTTTTGAATAGGGAAACTGTTATTGCAATTCCGGGCAAATTTATTTGACGATATCGTCTGATCAGTCAAACTGTTGGTACACGTAACCGCCTGAACTGCGGCGCACGCATCCACCAGTCCGTAACCTACTTCGTTATTCCATGTGCCGTCAGGATGTGCCGATGTAGTTTCAAAAGCATATCCGTTAAGTTTCTGGGCTGTCATGGATATGATACTGCGAACTTCTGCTGCCGTAAGGTTCGAATTTACGGATAAGACGAGTGCGGCAATGCCGGCAACATGCGGTGTGGCAGCAGAAGTGGCGCTGAAATCGGAAGTATAAACGCCGTTCACGCCATCATTTATTATAGTATTTTGTGTTGTTCCAAGCATACATGTAGTATATATACCATCACCCGGCGCCACTACATCCAGGTTAGAACCATAATTAGTGTCTGTCCGAAAACTCCACTTTATTGGAAGCTGTGTTAATTTATAGGAAGTTGCGTTAATAAATGCAAATGCGATGACAGCCTTTTCCGCTTTTTTGGGTATAAAATAT
>JAIROL010000108.1 GCA_031257565.1 Tannerella sp.
CCGAATCAGTAACGACGCTTTAAAACTCTATACGCATGAAACGAACATGTAAAACGGCTTGCGCCAAAGAGTTATGAACATGCTGTGAGTTCTATGTTACCGAAATGTTAAAAATTAAAAAATGTACACATGAAACTTGTAATCGGACTTGACTATGGAAGCGATTCCGCCCGCGCATTAATTGTAAATGCAGAAAACGGGAAAATAATAGGATCATCGGTAGAAAACTACCCGCGCTGGTCGGAAGGTAAATATTGCAATCCTGCTATAAACCAGTACCGGCAACACCCGCAGGACTATATAGACGTACTTGAAACCACGGTAAAGAACGCTTTATCAAAATGTCCCGATGGAACGGCAGAACAAGTGGTAAGTATCGCATTTGATACAACGGGGAGTACTCCGGCATTTACAGATGCAACAGGAACTCCGTTAGCGATGTTGCCCGAATTTACGGAAAACCCGAATGCGATGTTCATTCTGTGGAAAGATCATACGGCAGTGCAGGAAGCCGCCGAAATAAACAAACTATGCAAAGCCCGGGATATTGATTACTCTGCATACGAAGGAGGCATATACTCTTCGGAATGGTTCTGGGCAAAAGCGCTGCATGTTTTACGGAAAGATAAAGCGGTTCGGGAAAAAGCCTGTTCGATCGTTGAATATTGCGAATGGTTACCTGCATTAATTACAGGAGTAAAATCATCAAAAAATATTGTTCGCAGCCGTTGCGCCAACGGGCACAAGGCGATGTGGCACGAAAGTTGGGGAGGACTACCGAGCGAAGACTTCCTTACCGAACTCGATCCGCTTCTGAAAGGCTTCCGAAGCAGACTGTTTGATCAAACGGAAACAGCAGACAAACCTGTTGGAACCCTTTCTCACGAATGGGCGTCGCGGCTCGGACTCTCTACGGACGTCATCGTAGCGGGAGGAGCTTTCGACTGCCATATGGGAGCCGTCGGCGCAGGCATTACGCCCCATACCTTTGTTCGCGTGATCGGGACGTCTACCTGCGATGTGATGGTCGCGAGTTATGAAGAAATAGGAAATAAACTGATCAAAGGTATATGCGGACAGGTTGACGGTTCTGTTATACCGGGCATGATAGGACTTGAGGCCGGACAATCCGCTTTTGGGGATATCTACGCATGGTTTAAACGCGTACTTGAATTTCCCCTCAAAAATATTTTGTCCAAAACGACCCTTGTCGATGCTGCAACAAAGGCTAAACTGATTGACGAAGCATGCGACAGGATCATTCCCATGCTTACGGAAGAAGCCGGGAAAATACCTGTCAGTGAAAGTACGATTATTGCTACCGACTGGATGAACGGACGGCGTACTCCGGATGCAAATCAGTTACTTACAGGCACAATTGACGGATTAACGCTGGGAAGTACTGCGCCGCGTATATTCCGCGCGCTTGTCGAAGCTACGGCATTCGGTTCGCTTGCTATCGTCGAACGCTTCATCAGCGAAGGAATCCGCATCGATAATGTAATAGGAATCGGGGGCATAGCGCTGAAATCTCCGTTTGTGATGCAAATACTGAGCGACGTATTAAATATGCCGATTAAAGTATGCAAAACAGATCAGGCGTGCGCCTTGGGAGCAGCCATGTTTGCCGCCACGGCAGCAGGGGTATACGGTAAGGTCGAAGATGCGCAGAAAGCAATGAGTTCCGGTTTTACGAAAGAATACATACCAAACGAAGAAAATGCGAAACTATATCGCGATATTTACAGGAAATACGTAAAACTCGGCGAATTTACAGAAAATTTTACGGAAAATTTTACGGAAAATTTAACAGAAAATTTAACAGAAAATTTACAGAAAATTTAACGTGCGAAAAAATAAATTAAAATACAATGAATACCTTTAAATTAAAATCCATACCGGCAACATTTATCCTGGCAGCAACGATGGCGCTGCCGGGCATGTTGCCCGCGCAAAAGAGCGCAACCGTAAAAATTCATCCGGAACAGGCTAAAGAAGTCATACCCAAAGAGATCTACGGTCATTTCGCAGAACATCTCGGAACATGCATTTATGGCGGATTGTGGGTAGGCGAAAATTCAACCGTACCAAATACGCAGGGATATCGTACAGATGTGCTTAATGCGCTCAAAGAACTGAAAATTCCCGTATTACGCTGGCCGGGTGGATGTTTTGCCGACGAATATCACTGGATGGATGGTATCGGTCCAAAAGACAAACGTCCCAAGATGGTAAATAATAACTGGGGAGGCACAATTGAAGACAACAGCTTCGGAACGCATGAATTCCTTAACCTTTGTGAAATACTGGGTTGTGAACCGTATATCAGCGGAAATGTCGGAAGCGGCTCCGTAGAAGAAATGGCGAAATGGGTTGAATATATGACGTCCGACGGAGACAGTCCCATGGCTAACCTGCGCCGACAGAACGGACGCGACAAAGCATGGAAAGTGAAATATCTTGGAGTAGGGAACGAAAGTTGGGGCTGCGGCGGCGATATGAGACCCGAATATTATGCCGATCTTTATCGCCGTTATGCCGTTTATTGTCGTAATTATGATGATAACAGATTGTATAAAGTCGCAAGTGGAGCTTCCGATTACGATTATAACTGGACGGAAGTCTTAATGAAAAATACAGGTCGCCGTATGCACGGAATATCTCTTCACTACTACACGGTTAAAGGCTGGAGCGGGAGCAAAGGCGCAGCGACAATCTTCGATAAAGACGATTACTATCGGACCATCGGAAAATGTCTTGAAATTGAAGACGTCATTAGAAAGCATTGCGACATCATGGACAAATACGACAAAGACAAACATATCGGCCTGCTGGTCGACGAATGGGGAACCTGGTGGGACGAAGAACCGGAAACGGTACGAGGTCACCTGTTTCAGCAAAACTCGCTCCGCGACGCGTTTGTAGCAAGCCTGACATTTGATGTATTTCACAAATACGTATCACGCGTAAAAATGGCAAATATAGCACAGATTGTCAACGTTTTACAGTCAATGATTCTTACAAATGGCAAAGGCGAAATGGCATTGACTCCAACATATCATGTATTCAACATGTACAAAGTTCATCAGGATGCATTAAATATTCCGCTCTCCATAACATCCGATAAGATGGAAGTTCGTGACAACCGTTCGATTCCGATGCTAAGCGCAACTGCATCAAAAGATAAAAACGGGGCTATTCACCTGTCTCTATCAAACATAGACGCCGACCATACGCAAACGGTATCCGTAGATCTGTCAGGCTTAAAAATCGAAAAGGTTGTAAACGGAAGTATTCTTACCGCAACAAATCTTACCGATCATAACACATTCGAAAAGCCGCGTTCTGTTATTCCCCGGGAATTCAAAGACGCAAAGATTAATAACGGAATAATACAAATAAAAATGCCGGCTAAATCAATCGTTACTATCGAACTGAAATAATAAAACGCTTCATTTGTGAAATTCCAACCGGAACCTTTTTCTGCATTTATTACAACGCCATCTTTGCGTTCCTGTTTCACTGTGCCCGTTTTTTACCAAGTCATCATTGTTATTTTTCCATACTCTCCCTGCCGGATTAAATTGGCAGGGCAGTCTACTTGATAAATTCGTCAAAATCCAAAAATGCTCCATATCGTGTGATGATACGAAAACCGTAAAACCACCCTCTTTATATTTCCTTATCAATGCGGTTACAAATGTCGACGACTTAAAATCCAACCCGTTAAACGGTTCATCCAACAACAGTATTTCATTACGCTGCAATAGTATCCCCAGCAGATACAATTTACCGCCGGCATCACAACATGATAAACAAATGGGATTTCACGCCACAGGCGAACCGACGAAAGGCTTTTTAACCGAATATACTTATATATTTTCCCCCAATCCCCCATAGACTTAAAATAATAAACTTATAACGGACAAAATATTAAAAAATTGTCACACAGCAAACAATACAATAACATAGTCTATCTCCCGATTATTTTGTGTAATTTCGAAAGAAAAATGATTTATTCGCCATTAGCCCCAAAAGGCTTTTTTTTATTTCAACAAATATTTTGTAGTTTCGCACGTTATATAAGAACTAATTCACTAACCATATATAAATTAAAAGAAGTATGATTGACATTTTTGACAGGATAAACGTCCCTGGACCTCTTGGCCAGTATAGAAAAAATGCGGACGGATATTTTATGTTCCCGAAATTAGAAGGCGAAATTAAACCGATAATGCGTTTTAACGGAAAAGACGTATTGGTATGGAGCTTGAACAATTATCTTGGTTTGGCAAACGATCCGGAAGTCCGCGAAGCGGACGCGCAGGCGGCAAAAGACTGGGGAATGGCCTACCCAATGGGAGCGCGTATGATGTCGGGAGACAGCAAATATCATATTGAACTGGAAAACCGGTTAGCCGAATTTGAGGAAAAAGAGGCTTGCTATCTGTTGAACTACGGTTATCAGGGTATGGTATCCATCATTGATGTAATGTGTACGCGCTTTGACGTGATTGTTTATGATTCGGAATCGCACGCTTGTATCATGGATGGAATATTTCTGCATAAAGCAAAAGGAGGAAAAAGCTTTGTATTCCCCCACAACGATATCGAACGATGCGAAAAGATGCTGAAAATGGCCGAAAATCATATCGAAAAAGAAGGTGGAAAAGGTGGTATTCTGGTAATTACCGAAGGCGTTTTCGGTATGGCAGGCGATATGGGAGCGCTTGACAAAATCGTTGCATTGAAGAAAAACTACAATTTCCGTCTGATGATTGACGATGCGCATGGTTTCGGAACAATGGGAGAAAAAGGTGCAGGGACAAGCGAACATTTTAAGTGTCAGGACGAAGTGGATATTTATTTCGCTACATTCGCAAAAAGTATGGCAAGCATCGGAGCCTTCGTTGCTTCAACACGTGAAATAGTAGACCATTTGCGTTTCAATATGCGTTCGCAGATTTTTGCGAAATCACTTCCGATGCCTATTGTTATAGGAGCAATGAAACGCCTTGAGATGCTTAAATGCGGAGAATGCCGCAAAAAACTCCGGGTAATTGCAAATGCCCTTCAAAAGGGACTGCGTGAAAAGGGACTTGATCTCGGAAATACGCAATCGCCCGTTACCCCGGTTTATTTCCACGGCGACCCTAATATGGGGACAAATATCGTTTATGATTTACGTGAAAACTATGGCGTTTTTTGTTCTATTGTAGCATATCCGGTAGTTCCAAAAGGAACGCTGATGCTTCGTGTGATACCTACGGCTGCGCATTCCTTAGAAGACGTGGAACGCACGGTAAACGTTTTCGGCGAAATAAAGAAAAAACTGGAAGCAGGCGGTTATCAAGGCGAAATGCCGGTAATGAACCTCAGAAAGTAACGCCCATGAAATATTATCTTAAATGCTGTAAGTGCAACCACATAACAGAAAACTTATCCTCATGGTTCGGACAAAAGCAATTTTGTCCGAACTGCGGGGGAAGACATGTTGAGGCTGTCTATTCCACAGACTATTCCAAACTCAAGGATTTACTGAAAAACAAACCGGCCAGTTTCTGGAATTACTTCGATTTCCTGCCGATAGAAAATAAAGAAAATATCGTATCTTTTGACGAAGGCGCCATTATGTTGGAAGAATGGGATTTTCTGAATCGTTACGCCATGGAGAACTACGGAATCAATTGCCGTGTCTACGCCTATCGTAACGACCTGAATGGCGGAACCAACACGCTGAAAGATGTGGCGGCGTCCCTGACGGCATCCGCCCTCAAAGAAAACGGCATTCGTCGGTATAGCGTAGCTTCAACAGGCAATACCGCCGCCGCCGACTCCCGGTATCTGGCCAAAGCCGGCGTTAGATTCACCAACTTTGTTCCGTCCACGACAAACAAAGAGATGATCGAAGAAATACGATCTTACGGTCAGGAGGTGATTATATCGGACGGAGACTACACACAGGCGAAGCGGGAAGCAACCGAATTTTCGGAAAAGAACAACATTCCCATATCCATTGGCAACATAGATCCCTTACGCGTAGAATCAAAACGTACGATGGTTTTCGAATTTATCCGTCAGCTCGGCAAAATGCCGGACGTCTATATGCAGGCCGTCGGCGGAGGAACCGGCCCTATTGCGTTAGACAAAGGTTTTCGTGAAATAGAAAAACATTTGGCAAAAATAACAACCTCTCCTTCGGATATAAAACCGCCACGAATGCTGCTTGTCCAGCAGGATATGTGCGACCCGATGGTCCGGGCATGGGAAAAAGCGAAAAAGGAGGACTTCCCCGAAAATTTTGAGAATGATTACACTAAAATAGAAAATCCTCCGACGTCCGTTTTTATATTATCCGCAGGAAATCCGGGTATGTACCCTCTTGTCGCACGAATAGTAAAAAAAAGTAATGGCGATTTTATCAGAGTAAAAGAGGCAGACCTGTTGGATCTTGCACGTATTGTCTATAAAGAAAAAGGGATACATATAGGACCGGCGGCTATAGTTTGTTTCGCCGGCTTTTATCAGGCGCTGAAAGAAAGCAAAATAAAAGATGGAGAAACCATCGTTTTAAACATTGGAGAAAGTGGAAAACGCTATTCTGATTTTGTAAGCAAGTTATAAACATAATCATTATAACGATGAGGAATCTTTGTAAAATCGAACATAAAAACATATTGATTACAGGCGCAAGTTCCGGTATAGGCGAAGCGATGGCTTACCTGCTGGCAAAGGCGAACACGAACTTGTTTCTTACCGGAAGAAACATGGATAGGCTATCAGCCGTACAAGATAAATGCAAGGCTATTCATGCGACCGGAAACGCTCAATATTCAGGCGTCACAACATTCAACGAATACGCCGTACAAATCTTCAACGTAGATTTTTCCGATATTTCATCCATCGATAACTTTGTTTCAAACATTCTTAACAATGACCTGTTTTTTGATTATATCATTCTGAATGCAGGAATATCGCAACGGGCGCTTACGCTTGATACGGATTTCGAAGTCGACCGCAAAATAATGGAAACAAATTATTTCGGACCAGTCTATCTGACAAAAAAACTGTCCGGTATGCTTAAATCCGGTCGATTCGTTCATATTGCAGTTACATCGTCCATATCCGGATTATTCGGATATCCGTTACGTTCGGCATATTGCGCTTCAAAACATGCCCTGTTCGGATTTTTCGAATCGCTTGAACTGGAAAATAAAAATATAAAAGTAACATTCCTCATTCCCGGAAGAATAAATACCCCCATCAGCAAAAGCGCCGTACTGGGCGACGGCTCAATATACGCAAAAATGGACGCCGGACAGGCCAACGGCATGGATGTAAACAAATGCGCCCGTATTGCATTGCGCGCCATCACAAAAGAAAAACACAGAAAATTAATCGGCGGCAAAGAACTTCTGATGGTATATATAAAGAAATTCGTGCCTTCGCTTTTTTATAGATTGGCACAAAAAACATCGACAACATAAAGGGAAAGTAGTCAGGTATTACCCCAAAATACGCTCTCTAAAACAGTAAAATACGAACAATAAGCATGGAATCGGTAATTTGCGGAATACAACAAGTAGGAATCGGGGTCGCCGATGCGACAGAAGCGTTCAGATGGTATATCAAAGCATTCGGTTGTGATATAAAAATCCTTGACGACGACGGAATTGCCGAACGTATGCTTCCCTATACGGGCGGAAAACCCCAGCCCCGACACGCCATACTGGCAATCAATCTCCGTGGGGGCGGTGGATTTGAAATATGGCAACCCAAAGGACGCGAACTCAAATATCTTGCCGAAAAACCTCGTATCGGGGATACCGGCATTTTTGCCTGTAAAGTAAAAAGCTCCGACGTCGAGCGTTCATACAATCATATCAAAAGAACTCATGGGGCTATACTTACAGGAGGTATAGAAAAAAATCCGGCAGGCAAAAAACATTTTTTTCTCTACGACCCTTATGGTAATCTTTTTGAAGTAGAGGAAGATTATTATGTTTTCTCAAAGATAGATAAACCTGCGGGAGGAGCTAACGGCGTTATCTTAGGAGTTTCCGATATTGAAAAATCGGCTGATTTCTTTGACAAATTACTCGGATACGACACGGTTGAATATGATGAGACCGGAGTTTTTGACGATCTGAAACATATCAATGGCGGCGAAAAACGTCTGCGCCGGATGATGATCAAACCCTCCGCGCCGATACAAGGCCCCCTTTGTGAAATCATGGGAACTTCACACATAGAACTCGTGCAATCACCCGACATACAGCCTCTCCGGCTGTATGAAAACCGCTGGTGGGGCGATCCCGGATTTATCCATTTATGCTTCGACGTCCGAAACATGGCCGGCGTCAAAAAAACGGCGGAGGAGCTTGGACATCCTTTCGTATGCGACAGCGGCCCGGAATTTCAGATGGGAGAAGCCGACGGACATTTCACATACGTAGAAGACCCCGACGGCACATTAATCGAATTTGTTGAAACATTCAAAATCCCCATCCTGAAAAAATCAGGTATTTATCTCCATCTCAAAAACAAAGACGACCGCAAACCCCTGCCCCGCTACATTACAAAAGCTCTTCGGTTTTTAAAAGTAAAAGATGTGTAATTCATTCCATCGTTAACCTGCATATCCATGAGCAAAGAATCAGACACTGAAGAAGCGTGATTGACGAAGGGAAAGGCATTATTCTGCAAAACCCGGGTTTTTAAAACCGTGAACGTTGCCGGAATGAATATGCTGTTCCGGCAATGTTTTTTTTATTTCTTTCGGCTAAAAATAGTATCTTCTATATAAGAAATCTATTTCTTATTTTGTTTTTTCATTATTCAACGAATAATGCTAACTTTGTCGGAAACAATTAATTTTTTCATCATGAGACAGTTTAATATCGCCGGACCGTGTAATAATTTGGTTCATTACATGATAAATGCCGCCTCCCGTCTGCAGGGCGTGGAAGACTTGATAGATAATAATCAGTATTTTGTGATTCATGCCGCACGGCAGAGCGGGAAAACAACCTACCTGCAGGATCTGACCCGACGGCTTAATGCCGACGGAAAGTACTATGCGCTGTACTGCTCGCTGGAGAGTGCGCAGGGGGTGATGGAACCGGAAAAGGGTATTCCGCAAATTGTCCTGAAAATAAAAAATCAACTTCGGCTTTCGAACCTCC
>JAIROL010000122.1 GCA_031257565.1 Tannerella sp.
TACCGGCTTGCTTCCTCCACGCTGAGCATGCGTCCTCCGGCAAGCGCCATCGGGTTGAGCGGCGCTTCCTTGTTGGTCTTCGGACGGACGGTTATTTCTTCCAACTCCTGCACGTTCTCTTTCAGCCGTATTTCTAAAAATGTTTCCTTAGCGGACGATACCATGATTTCGCGGAACGCCGCCGGCTCGTATCCCAGAAAGGACGCCCTGACGTCATAACGTCCCACGGGCAGCCTGTCCACGCGAAAATATCCCGCCGAATCGCTAACCGCCCCGACCGACGGCTGAGTGTTCACAGTTATGGTAGCACGGAGGAAGAATTACATACGATGATAAACCATGCATATTTTACAGCATGGAACAAACAATTTTTATCCCTCAAAAAATAACCTGTCAGATTAAATCTTGACTATTACAATCTTATGGCGTTACGGAATGTATTATACGGATTTCATGTAAAATGTCGTATCTTTGCGCCATCATTATAGTAAAAAAGTAACATAAACGGATTAAAAAAACATGATTACAAAATTTAGGAATGGGTTATCGGCAAACCGCCCCAAAAATAAAGGGTTTGCAGGCAAGGCGCGGATGTCGGAAGTTCTGTGCGGAGTATTAACAGGAGTATCATTATAGACCGTATTTTTAATTTTGTCAAGACTTTTAAATGAGTTAAAGGCAATGCTGTGGAAGAATTGTCAACAATGAATAAAATAATTTCAGACAACGCAATACAGAGGCGTGATTTTTGGGTTAACGAAATCAAAAATCTTAGCGGTCACTTTGGCAGTGACACCGAAAAATTAGAGAAAGAATTAGAAATAGAAATCGGAGAACAAGGTATTTCTTCACTCATAAACCATTTGAGACTTTGTGGGAATATTCCCGAAAGTTATGGGCATGATACAAGTGAAGAAAAATTATATTCAAAATATACAGACTGTCTGCTTTCTCTGACGTATAAGGCTTTAGGTCTAAAAAGTATAGTTCTGAAAGAAAGGGCAGACGCAGCAGATGTGGAAATATTTGCAAAAGATTACAGCTTCGTTGCTGACGCAAAAGCATTTAGACTGAGCCGAACCGCAAAAAATCAAAAAGATTTTAAAGTGCAAGCAATGCATAGTTGGAAGCGTGGAAAACCTTATGCAATGGTTGTTTGTCCAATTTACCAACTTCCAACTTCATCTAGCCAAATTTATCAACAAGCCACAACACAGAATGTATGTATTTTTACATACTCACATCTTGCATTACTACTTTCATACACAGAAATGGAAGGGCAGGAAAAAGCAAAACGGCTTTTGAAGAAAATATTCGAGACAGTAAAGGCTCTCAATCCATCAAAAAATGCTACTGATTACTGGTTGGCAATCAACAAAACAATCCTTTCTTTTTCAAAAAAAATTGAACCATTTTGGGATATTGAAAAAGGCGTAGCAACTGAAAGTATTGCTATTGCAAAAAACGAAGCGCTTACATTTTTAGCACAAGAAAGAGAGAAAATTATGAGAATGAGTCTTGAAGAAGCATTGAAAGAACTTGTTAAAGTTCACAAAATTGAAAGTAGAATTAAGACTATCAACGCAATATCTGACAATGGATTATTTTTATTAAAGTAGAAAAATGAATATCAATAAATATCTAAACCAAATAATTGAAGGTAATTGTGTTGAAGTAATGAAGGACTTCGATAATGAAGTTGTTGATTTAACGGTTACTTCACCACCTTATGATGATTTAAGAAATTACAAAGGTTTCGTTTTCCCATTTGAAGATATTGCCAAAGAATTATATAGAATTACCAAACAAGGTGGCGTAGTCGTATGGGTTGTAAATGACGCAACAATTGATGGCAGCGAAACAGGAACAAGTTTTAAACAAGCGCTTTATTTTAAAGAAACAGGGTTTAATCTTCACGACACAATGATATTTCGGAAGACAAATCCAATACCTCAAATTTACCGTAAACGCTACAATAATGAATTTGAATTTATGTTTGTCTTCAGTAAAGGAGTTGTAAAGACTCATAATCCTTTAATGGTTGATTGTTTGCATGCAGGGTTAGAACTTAATGGGACAACATACAAGAATTTTTCTAAAAATGAACAAACAAGAGAGAAACTTGCAAAACCTGTTAAAGAAAAAAAAATCAAGGGAAATATTTGGGAATATGTTGTAGGGAAAAAACAGGAAGACCAAGAGGCAAAAAGACATCCTGCACCATTCCCTTGTGAACTGGTCAGAGACCATATTAGGAGTTGGACAAATCAAGGAGATATCGTATTTGACCCAATGAGTGGAAGTGGAACAACTGCAAGAGTAGCTTGTGAAATGGGTAGACAATATATTGGAGTTGATATAAGCCATGAATATTGTGAAATGGCAAAAAAGCGAATACGATTAATTGAAAGTACACCCACTTTGTTTGTATTAGAAGAGCCGAAGATTGAATATAGCAAAGAAATCAAAGTACACTTCCGTCAGTAATTCATCCGTATCTACCCTGTCAAGCGTATTGAGGAACTTTTCAAAAGAAGCCGTATCCCGAAGTTCGTAACGGCTGCCGGGTATCCAGTTCCGGTAGATATGGCAATAGTAGGATTGTTATTTTTACCCTACCTTTTCCCATCAACTCCTCAAAAAACAAATTTCTGTAAGAATTGCCAATCGCTATTTCGTGCGATTGGATGAAGGCGTCGTTGTTGTCGAACGAATCAATCCGTTCCCTGTTCACGATATACGAGCGGTTGATGCGCAGGAACCGGTCGGCGGGAAGCAGCTCCTGCACGCTTTTCAGGCTCATGCGGGTAATAATCCGTTGCCCGTCCAACTGGAGAATGACGTAATCTTTCAATCCCTCGACGAAAAGAATATCTTTCAGGTTCACCCTGAAATAGCGGCGTTCGGATTTCACGAAAATACAGTCGTCGCCGGTATTTTCCAGCGACTTTTTCTCCTCGTCCAGAAGAAGGGAGTGGTAGGCTATCGCCTTATCGACCGCTTTTCGGAATTTGTCCGCTTCTACCGGCTTGACTAAATAGGCGATGGCGTCCACTTCGTAGCTGTCAAGCGCATACTCGGTGAACGCGGTTGTAAATATCACCAGCGTGGTTTTGGGAATGCTCCCTGCAAACTCTATCCCGCTGATTCCGGGCATTTGTATGTCCAAAAATACCAAATCGACCTGACGGCTTTTCATAAAGACCGCCGCCGCTTCCGCGCTGTTGAACGTGTCCGACAGTTCAAGCACGGGATTTTGTTCCACCAATTTTTTAATGCCTCTACGGGCGATTGGTTCGTCATCGACAATAATACATTTCATATTTTAAACTGTAAATTAACGGTATAGGATGTTTCCGCATCCTGTAATTCCAGTGAATAATCATCTCCAAAGAGCAGGTCAAGGCGGCGCATGATGTTCTTCAGTCCCAATCCACCGTCTGCCTTACGAACGGGATTGGCGGGTTTCGAGTTTTTACATGTAAAGGACAAGCGTCCCTCTCTCACATCGAACTCAACATGCACATACGAACGGCGCTCGCTGTCCGAACTGTGCTTGACGGCGTTTTCCACGAAAGGGATAAACAGCAGCGGCGGTACGTGAAAAGCAGAATGCTGAAGGCAGAAAGCATGTTTCCTGCTACTTTCTGCTTCCTGCTTTCTGCATTCTGCTTCCTGCATTCTGCCCCCAACGGAAATCGTGCAGTCGAACGCATCGCGACGGATTTTTTCCAGTTCCAGACAGTCGTTCAGGAAAGCGATGTCTTCATCCAGACGAACGCTGTCTCTTGCGCTACCGTTTATTTGATAACGCAGCAAATAGTTTAGCTTGAGCAATATGTGCGAAGCGATAGCGGCGTCTTCATGCACCATGATATTGGCATTGTTCAGCATGTTGAACAGAAAATGCGGATTGATTTGGCTCTTGAGGTATTTCAGCTCCGACTGAAGGGTGGCTGATTTCAGCTCGTCAATGCGCCGGCTCTGCTCTATCCTGTATTTGAAGAACAGCAGGGCGGATATTCCGGCAATAAAAAATCCGAGCGTAAGGGCGGAAGAAGTGATTCCCATTAATATTTCAGACACGCCTGTTTTTCCGGAACCTTCGCCGGCAGGCAATACAGCGCTTTGAAGCAGTCCGATGCCAAAAACGGAAACAAGTATCAAAGCCGTGGCAAACAAGGCATAAAGAAGGATTTTGCTCCTCAACAACAATCGCGGGAATAGGATGCAATTATTAAAATATACGATGCCATTAAGCAGCAGAAAGTAAGCGCCCCACACGAACACACGTCCGCCAATAATTTCATCGTCTGCATCCCAAAAGATATTCAGGCTAATCAGGAACACAAATCCCTG
>JAIROL010000175.1 GCA_031257565.1 Tannerella sp.
TAAGGTAACATAGAACTCACAAATGTTCATAACTCTTTGGCGCAAGCCGTTTTACATGTTCGTTTCATTGTGACAATTATTTTAATTTATTGGTTAAATAATACTCATTGTTCCTTGATGATTCACGTCCAATTCTAAGACATTTCCCATATACAAAGCGAATTTTTCCTTTTCGCCTAAGCCTAACCAGCCCAATGCCATCACGTAATAGCAATGGATACGGTTGCGTTTATTCAAATCTTCTTCCCAGATCGCCAGATCAGGAAGCGATACCGCAAAATAGTCGATTTTGCAATTGTCATTCATGTGCTTTTCTCCATGGTCAATTAGTTTTTTAAAACGTTCCTGCGCTTTTTCTTCATCACCCAGCGCTCTCCAGGCCAGTCCCTGAAAATAAATCTTATCGGGATTCTCATCATTATAATAGAATGCCTGCTTGGGTTCATCGGCGCCTTTGGTCGCTTTTACAAACCATTCAACGGCCTTATCCTCGTCCTTTAAACCCCTGTAACAAACGCCCTTATAATATTCTACATCATTTTCATTCACCGTACTTAATTTACCTTCTCCCAAATTATGGGGATAAACATCCGTTTCATTCAATAATTCCAGCGCCGGACTGTAGTTTTTTTCTTCGATGGCTTGTCTGGCCAACCGGACGCGGCAACAGGTATACTGAAAGGCGATCTTTCCTTCCCCTCCTTCCCACGGATGGAAATTCCGGTCGGCGCACAACGCTTTAGCCGTTTCGTACCTGCCCAATTGATTGTATAATGCAATCCGTTCGATAAACAGGTCGTCGCGTTGTTCCACCAGATTCATATACTTTTCTAATATGCCGAGGCGTTCTGCAGGGGCATAATTCAATTTTTTATATAACTGATCCAGTTCCATCAGTATGCGTGGATCTTTGTCGTCTAAAGAAAATGCTTTTTCAAGTAATTGCAGGGCCTGTTCTTTTTTATCCGCCTTATTATAATATGCCAGCGCCAGGTTCCTTAATACGGTAGGGAATCCGTCATTTATCCCGACCGATTTTTCCCAACAATCGATAGCTTCCTTATATTGTCGCTTTGCATACCAGAAATTTCCCAGATAGTACGGCGCTTTAAAATCCTCCGGATTCACGGTAAGCGCATGTTGAAGGATGGCCGCCTCTTCCAGCCGGTTGGGAAAACATTTATCAGGCGATAATTCGAATGCCCTGTAACAGGTATCCTTTGCTTCCTTTTCTTTGTTTACGTTCGACAGGAAAAATCCCAGTGCGTACCGGATCACAGGGTAGGAGCCGGCGTCCGTTTGTATAGCCCATTCCAACAGTTCAATCGCTTCCTCATATAATCCGGCTGCCGCAAAATCCAGCGCATATTCGATATAGCTGTGCGGGTTATCCTGCAAAAGCCCTACAATTTCCCTTTTCAACTCCTCTTTTTCCGTAAGAAGATAGCGCTCGAAAAGGCAGCCTGCATTAAACCGATCGATCTCCAACGACGCTTCTATCCATTGTAAGGCTGCGTCTGTTTTTTTCTTTTTACGCAACAGGGAAGCCTTCAACTGGCGCGCTTTGTGATTGTGCCAGTTGGAAAGCAGGCATTGTTCAATATGTTCCAGCGCAACATCCCAGTTGCCCCGTGCGCAATCTATTTGAGCGATTGAAAAATAGGCGGGACCTTTCCATGCTGCATTCCATGCCGATTTAAAAAAGGCGCTGTATGCTTCGTCCGATTTTGACTGTAATATCAGGCAACATCCTAAATGATAGCAAGGTTCCCCGTCATATGGGTTCGGATTTCTTCCGGTCAGCGTCTCTATCGCTTTCTCGAAGCAGGCTTCTGCCTTTTTAAACTGTCCCCTTTTCATTAGAAGAAGCCCAAGGGCATTATTGCAACGTATATCTCCCGGATCGCGCGAAAGCGCTTCTTCATAATAATCGACAGGATTGAATGTGGCATGCCGGTATTGTTCCAGATGGAGGCCTGTAAGGTACAATTGCTCGATGAGAGGTATATCTTTGGGCTCATCGGCAGCCTCGGCAGCCGGAGGAACGGCGCTGTCCGTTTTTTTTCCGGCGTTGTATCTCAACAGTTCATCCCCGTCAACCGTAGAAATAGTCAGCACAATCTTCTCGTCGTTCTCACCGTTCAGCTTGACGGTTTTTCTAAAGGGAGTTTCAGGGGAGAGTTCCGCCTTTTCACTCAATAATACGTTGTTAGTCCCATCTTTCAATGAGATCGCAACCTCTTTCTTTGACGTGCCATACGCAATTACCGTAGCCGTTTCTCCGTCCGTTTCAAGGCCGGCAATCACATCTTTTGTAGCGTTCTTCACGTTACCGACTTCCGCATAAGGCATAAAATACTGTGACCAGGATTTTTCTTCATACGGTTGTAACCAGCTGAAGTCTGGTTGATTATCGGTGTACACGCCCGTCATCAACTCGATATACGGTCCGTCTTCATCCGTCAGGTTCCGTTCCCACGCCTTTCCGAAGTCTCCGTTACCCCAGGTCCACTGTTTTTTTCCGGGGGAGACATGACGATTAGCGACATGCAACAATCCCGTATTACTTTTTTCATTATATCCGCCCACGAAATCGTATTCCGACTGTATAGCCATGTAAGACGTCGGAACGGGGATATTGGCATATCTCGATATATCGATACCGGCAGAATAATCTTGCTTATAATATATTCCGGTAGCGACAGGGAATGATGATACGTCTCTTTTCCCATGATCAAAGACGGCATTTACATCCGGCGGGAAAACCGATTTGTAGGCGTCATCGACAGCCACTGCAGGATTGGCCCACCAGAGGAAAGTCTGGGGGAACGGCGTCCTGTTATATACCTTTGCCCGTATCTCGATATAGGCCTTGTCCGGATAAAGCGTAATGCCATGCATTCCTTTTAACCGGAACATACGTTCTACTTCATTGCACCATACAGTCTTGCTTCCGTCCGTATGTTCTTCTATCAGAAACTCGGTAGGATAGAAGGTACTGGGACGATGATGTTGCGGCCAGTTGAATTCGATGCCTCCGGATATCCACGGGCCGGTCAATCCCACCAAAGCCGGTTTGATCACCTGGTTGTAATAAAAGATATGCGAGTTTCTTAGCTTGTCGTAAGCCATCTGGATACGTCCGCCCAACTCGGGCAGGATCATTACTTTTATGTATTTGTTTTCAATAAAGAGCGCTTTGTAGACTTTATCCTTTTTTTCATCCTTGATTTTTTCAATTACCGGATAGGGATATACCACGCCCGAACTTCCCTGGTAAACTCTTTTCTCTAAAAAAACAGGATTTTTTTCCTCTTCTCCTACTTCATAAGCAGGCAGAGAGATATTTTCCATCCATGCTTTTACAACATGAGGATTGTCGACTGTCGATTGAATCAAATAATTCGTCACTTCTTCCATTTCAAAAAAAATTGCTTCAAAAATTAGTTATTGAACTGCATTGTTCGTTATTATCTCCTCGATCTCCTCCAGCGTTTTTCCTTTTGTTTCAGGGAGATTTTTCTTTATGAACAGGAAACCTGCCGCACAAATAAATCCGTATAACCAGAATGTTCCGTAGGCGCCCAGCGAACTGTTCAACAGCGGAAAAGTATAAGTAAGTACAAAGCTGGCGCTCCAAAGGGCAAAGGTCGAGACAGCCATCCCTTTGGCTCTTATTCTTGTAGGAAAGATTTCGGAAATGACGATCCAGGTAACCGGAGCAAGCGTCATGGCATAACAGGCGATACCCGATACGACGAGTATTAACATGATCATCCCTTCCAGCCGGAAGTAGTAACCTATTCCCAGCACGATATAAATTGCCGACAAGCCGACCGTACCCAGTAGCATCAGCGAACGCCTTCCCAGTCTGTCGACGGTATACATCCCTGCAAACGTGAAGATTACATTCACAACCCCTGTCACAACAATATTAAATAGCATGTCGGATACGCTGTATCCCGCAGCCGTGAAAATTTCCTGCGCATAGTTGAACGCCACATTGATACCGCACCATTGCTGTAAGATGGCTATTACGATACCGATCGCAGCGATCCTGAATGCTTTTCCCCTGAAAAGAGCGGATAACTTTACTTTCTCGGCGGTTTCCTGCATTGTCCTTTGTACTTCTTCCACCAGTTGCAAGGCATATTTCCTGTTGACTATTTTAGAGAAAATATCAGTCGCTTTGTCATATTTTGTTTTTGCGATCAGCCACCGGGGACTCTCAGGCACAATATAGGTAAGGACGAGATATAAAACGGCCGGGAAAACGGGAACCCAGAACATCCATCTCCAGCCGACCTGCCCGTTCCAGGAATTAAGAATATCTTCACCGGGGATCACCGGTCCGGCGATCAGCCAGTTTGCAATTTGAGCGGACAGTATTCCTAACACAATAGCCAACTGATAGATGGCCACGAACTTCCCTCTTACTGCAGGCGGGGATACCTCCGAGAGGTACATCGGCGAAATGTTCGATGCAATACCAATACCCACTCCGCTAATGATCCTGAACAGAATAAACTGGTCGATCGTTTGGGCTGCGCCTGTCCCGAAGGCCGACAAGGCGAAGATGATGGAAGCCAGTATCATCATAAACTTTCTACCGTATTTGTCGGATAATCCGCCGGAAATGACCACCCCTATCAGACATCCCAGGAGCGCGCTGCTCATCACCCATCCCTGGAGCCGGGGAATATCTGCTATTGAAAAGTAAACTTCGTAAAACGCCTTTGCGCCGCCTATGACTACCCAGTCATAACCAAAGAGATATCCGCCCATTCCGGCAATCAGCGAAATAAGAATCAGGTATCGATTATTCACATTGTTTTTTTCACTATACATGGTCTGTTTTTTTTTGCAAAGTTAGCGGGATAAAAAATAACTAAAATGTATTTTTTTTTGTATTGAATGTAATAAATCACTATTTTTGACAACAATTTAACGATATATCAGGCACATAGCGGCAATCATGTAAAATATTAATATATAAATGTAAAATATCATGATAGAGAAAATAGCTGACGGATTCAAAAATGAGAAAGCGATCATACTCCCTTATAATGTTCGGGATTACCTGAAGATCAACGACGTCACCAAACATCTGCATGTGACGCATATCGGATACTATCCTGAAGCAAAGTACCACTTCAGGGAAAGAAAAAACGGCGCCGGTCAAAATATACTCATTTATTGTGAAAGCGGTAAAGGATGGGTTCTGTATAATGGCGAAAAAAAATATTTGGACAGAAATCAGGTATTCATTTTACCCGAGAATGAAGCGCATGCCTACGGGGCGGATACGTATGACCCCTGGAGTATTTACTGGATTCATTTCAAAGGTGAAGATACGCGCCTGTTCTCTTCATTGATCGGGAAAATAACCGATACCGGCGAGTCGCACAGCGGCCGTATCGAAGATCGATTTGCCCTTTTTGAGGGAATATATCAAAATCTGGAAATGGGATATAATCCGGAGAACCTGGAATATGCCAGTTATTGCCTCTCTTACTTTCTCGCATCCATTAAATATTTGACGCAATTCAGGGAAATCAAAAATGCAAAAGAGATGGACGTCGTCCGGAAAAGCATTCTTTTCATGAAAAACAATCTGGAACAAAATATCGATCTGGAAGATATTGCCCGACATACAGGCTACTCGCCTTCTTATTTCGGGAATTTATTCCAGAAGAAAACATCCTATTCGCCCATGGGATATTATAACCAGTTGAAAATTCAACGCGCATGCTCTTACTTACAATTTTCCGACTTAAAGATCAAAGAAGTTGCTTTTCGACTTGGATACTATGATCCTTTTCATTTTTCCAAAGCATTCAAGAAAGAGACGCGTTTAACGCCTAAGGAGTACAGGAAAAAATACAACCCGTAATAACTTTTTTTAGAAACTACTATATGATATTTATTTTTTGCGCCTAAATTGGATACGTTTAACATGAATAAAAAACACGTGCGGTCATTTTTTATAGATCAAAGAGGGGGTGGCGAGTAGTTACATATTTGTAGTGAGCGATACATTTAAAAGGCGGAATAAACCGTCAGGTAGCCATACAGGAGATGACCGCAAGGGAATCACTGCCGACGCGTCGAAACTTGTCGGAAGATGTCAAAACCAATAATTTAACCCGTTGTTGGGAGGAGTACTAAAAGAGCCTGTTTATTGTCGGTACGGCATCCGGCGTTCAGGTGACATGACATGTATGGAGGCGTTCATTCGGAACACGGGAACTCCTGATAAGATGTAAAGGGAAAGGCTATAAAAGGA
>JAIROL010000224.1 GCA_031257565.1 Tannerella sp.
CCCTTTCATCGGGACGATATTGCAGATGGCGTTTAGCTCCGCGTTTATCGTCGTTGTATGAAGTTGATTCGATGAAATCGCCGATCCTTTTTGCTTCTTGCGCATATCCGGGAACAGATCCTGCAATAGATAGTCCGATGGCGAATAATAAAAATTTCCTGTTCATTTTTAATAAAGTTTAGTTGTTCGTAACTATAATCCCGACGCAACTGCTCTAACTCTTCCACTACCGATTTTGGCGTTGCAAACGACAGTACTATTATACAGACAAAAGAAATTCAGTTGGTTATAGAAGAAGCCTTCGTTGACGGCGGGGGCGTGGTTATTGTTCCGAAAGGAACGTTTTTGAGCGGCTCGCTGTTTTTCAAACAGGGTGGTGATGAAAAACGTGAAAACAGGAGGAAACTGATATGAGTTTTGCTTATAACCATAAAAGATAAGATCAGTGGAAAACAGAAATTTTTTCTTTATGCGCTCTTTGCAACTTTGCGAGAATGTTTAGTTGTGCCTTACAGCCTCGTAAACACGTATTCCTTACCTGGTTCGGTCGGCATGTCGTATTCCTGCGTTGATTTCACGTCCGGAGGGTTGAGTTTTGCCTTTTCGGAAATGATGGGCGCCGGTATTTCGTACGTTTTGAAGAGAGGATTGGGGTTGGTTCCGGATGCCGGGTTCAGGCGTTCCCCGTCCGTCAGTTGTAATGGTACGGACGTACGAATACGGAGGTTTCCGCCCAGCGATGATTTTATTTTTACGGTTTTGACTTCGCCGTTTTCCCATTCTATATCGGTGAGGAAACCGCCTCGCGCTCTCAAGCCGCTGATTTTTCCGTTTTTCCATATATCGGGCAAAGCGGGCAGGATATGCACGGCGCCGTCATGACTTTGCATGAACATTTCGGCGATTCCGGCGGTGCAACCGAAGTTTCCGTCAATCTGGAAAGGCGGATGGGCGTCGAACATGTTGGCATACGTACCACCGCCTTTGTATGCGGTTTTAGCATGTTCGGTCAGTTTCAACTGTTCGGTAATCAACTTGTAGGCTCTGTTTCCGTCGAGGAAACGCGCCCAGAGACAGACTTTCCATCCCATAGACCAGCCGGTAGCAGGGTCGCCGCGATAATTCAACGATGTACGGGCAGCGTCGAAGAGTTCGGGAGTGCGGGCCGACGATATCTGACAACTTGGGTAAACGCCGTAGAGGTGAGAGACATGGCGATGTTTATCATCGGGATTGTCCCAGTCGAACAGCCATTCCTGTAACTGGCCGTGCTGCCCGATATGCATGGGCGGGAGGCGTTTAACGGTTTGCCGTAGCGTGTCGGCAAAATTTCGGTCAATGTTCAGCGTTTCGCTTGCCGAAATCAGGTTGTTGAACAGTTCAAAGAGCAACTGGTTATCCATTGTTGTACCGTAAGCGTTTGTCGACCGCTCCTGTTTGCCCCTGTAAGTATAGGTAAACGAATTTTCGGGCGAGTTGGAAGGAGCGACCACTAACCAGTGATGCGAAGGTTCTTCGACCATGAAATCAAGAAGAAACAAAGCCGCACCTTTCATGACCGGATATACTTCGGCAAGATATTCCTTGTCGCCCGAATAGAGATAACGTTCCCACAGATGTTCGCAAACCCATGCGCCTCCGGATGGCCACATTCCCGAACCGGCCTGATCCACAGGCCCGGTTGTGCGCCAGAGGTCGGTGTTGTGATGCAAAACCCATCCGCGAGCGCCGTACATCCGCTTGGCTGTTTCGGCTCCCGTGACGGCAAGCTCCTTTACCATGTCGATAAATGGCTGGTGAAGTTCCGGCAGATTCGTGACTTCCGAGGGCCAGTAGTTCATTTCGGCGTTGATGTTCGTCGTGTATTTGCTGTCCCATGGCGGCGACATCATATCGTTCCATATTCCCTGTAAATTAGCCGGTTGATTGCCGGGCTGCGAGCTTGAAATAAGCAGATAACGACCAAATTGGAAATACAGGGCGGCCAAATGAGGGTCGTTGGCTTTGGCAAATTCCAAAATACGCACGTCCACGGGTTTACGTATGGAATCGGTCGTTCCCAAATCTATTTTCACGCGGTTGAAATACTGTTGATAATAGGCAATATGATCGGATTGTATTTTACTGTAATCTTTCCGCGCAACTCCCTGCATATAGCCGGCTGCGCGCTTATCGGCATCGGCGCTTAGATCGCGGTAATTCACGAAGTTCGTCGCCATAGACAGGAATATGGTAACGGCATCGGCGCCGGAGACAGTCACGTTGGCTGTCGATGCCGTCAGATTTCCTTTTTCGGGAACAATTCTTGTCAGGGCGGTAAAATTCACCTTTCCTTCCAATCCTTCCTGAGAGCCGGATATGCCTTTTAATATAAGGTCGCCGTTTTGCACAAGTGTTTCGGTCTTTTGCGGACTGTCGAATCCTGCGGTAAAGCTGATTTTCCCCTTTTTCGACGCCGTAAGTCTGACAACTATGACCTGATCGGGAAAAGATGCGAAGGTTTTCCTCACATATTCCACCCCGTCGACGGTGTAGCGGGTAGTGGCTATTGCAGTCGAAATATCCAGTTCGCGATAATAGCTCTCTGCCTTTTCGTGTCCGGCAAACGAAAGATTCAAATTTCCGACAGGCTGATACGACATTCCGTGATTGGTGTTGGAGACGACCTTCTTCGTAGCAAGGTCTTGAGCCTCGCGATACCTGCCCTCGAACAAAAGTTTCCGTATCTCCGGAATGGCCGCCGGAGCGTCCGGATTGCCGTTATTGTTGGGCTGACCCGCCCAGAGTGTTTCTTCGTTCAATTGCAATCGTTCCGCAGCGGGATTTCCGAAGACCATAGCTCCCAACCGTCCATTTCCAAGCGGTAAGGATTCCACCCAATTTTTGGCGGGAGCGTCGTACCACAATTTCCAGTTACCGCTGTTACCGTCATCCGTCGTCCGGCATGACGATAAGATTATTGCATATACCAATACTATTCCTGTAAACTTTTTCATTATATTAATACCTTAAATCCGCAAATATTTTTTTAATGTAACCGTATAGTTTTGATTGCCAAAACTATACGGTGTCAATTATTTTCACTGTCATTGTCCTACAAAAAAATAAAACAGTAAAAATATGACAAGCCCAAAAGTAGAAAAAATTTCACAAACCATCACTCCTTTTGGAGGAATAAATTTTATCAACGAAGCATTTTCCCGTTGCGGGTTAGCGA
>JAIROL010000245.1 GCA_031257565.1 Tannerella sp.
TCTGCCGTGACGGTCCCTCCTGTGAGGTTATCGATCTCGAAAGCGACCTTGACGATGGAGTCGTTGGAGTTGCCGACAGTCTGCAGTGAAGCGCCGTAAAACTTTTTGGCGGCTTTGAGCACGCTATTTTCGAGGATATTGACAAACAATGTGTCGATATGGTTCTCGTCCGCAGTTCCGGCTTCGGAGGAGTAGGTCGATATACTATTCCTCGGTACGCTAATTGTCAGATCGATATTTTTTCCTGTTTCGAGATTGGATTTTTCCGAATCCTCATTTACTACTTTATCACTACAGGATATAAATAACAAAACGATCAGCAATGGCGATGCTGATTTTTTTAACGCTATCCTCATATTTTTCATATATTTATTAATATATCATCCTCAATGGAATAATCAAAATACAAATACATAGAAATTCCTAATACGCGTATTAAATCCTATTCCCTCGTTATTCACCGGCGCAAAGATAAACGTTTTTATTGTTAAAAAACTTTTTTTTCATTTTTTTTTTGGAGATTGACCGTTTTTTTTTAAAAGCGCTTTAAAAATAACCGAAATCCCTGTTTAAAAGAATACATAAAAAAACGCGCAACAGACTAATTAATAGCTTATTGTGCGTTTTTCTCACAAGCGATTCCCGCAACTTGTCAAGTTTCGAGGCGAGCGAGCGTACCATAACGCTGCTCTAAAATTTTTTCCCCTGTGTATCTAAATGGAAAATTTACTCGGAGAATGAGTATACGGCAGTGATGTTTTTTATTTCTTTATTGAAAGGAAGGCTCCATACGATTTCGTCGTTTTTATCTATTTCAATCAGTAAAGGCTGAGATTTGTCATTGCTGTACATATTTGAGTTTGCAATCAGTTTGTTGCCGTTTTCATACAAGAATATTTCAGCTACATAAAGAAGCGAGCCGCCTTGGATGCTTTTCGTGATAATTGTACTGTCCCGATGTTGTTTCGCCGGATTTATTTCTATAAACCGGCTGTCTTTGCCGCATGAAACAAGTATGTTGTCGTTATCCAGCGGTTTAACGGAGAATAAGTCATATCCTACGTAAATACTGCCTTTGTTATGCCCTTCGGGCGATATCCGTAATACCTTTTGTTTTTCAATAAGCGGTACGAGGTATGTGCCGTCGTCGGTTTTTGCGACTTGCCGGAATTGTTTGCGAGGATCAAAGATGACTGTACGGAAGGATATGTCTTTTACCTGGTTTCCATTGTTATCCAATTCGACGATTCGCGCCGGTTCGCCACATACGGCGATCATGTAACCTCCGTCCTTCAGACGTGTCGCCGTGTGTATTTCTTCGTTTTCTTTTGCCTTATAGTCCCAGATTGTTTCATGATTTCTGCTTATTAGTTTTGCTCCTTTGGAATAAGCGTACAGGACATTGCCATCAGGCGTTACTTCTATATCATTACACTCGTCGCTATTGTCAAGGGTATGTTTCCATTCTATCATTCCGCTTTTTTTGTCTATGATTGCGACGTCATTCCATCCGCTACCGGCGATGGCTAATTTTTCATTTTTGCAGGCGCTGCAACAAAAGCATAATATTGCCGTTAAAAATAATAATTGCTTTTTTATCATTTTTTTCCCGTTTTATATTTTGCCGCAAAAATACAATATTTTTTATAAACATCATTTGCAGAAATAGAAATATGTTTTTGCTTTAAAAAAATGAATTTATTTTGTATTACCCTTAACTTACGCTACATTTGCGGGAGAAAGAATGGAAATGTTATGTTTAAGAATCTGTTTAATACAGCCATTTCATTAATATTTAGACCTTCGGATGCATGGAAAGGTTTGAGAGAGAAACGGACGGATGATCATGAATCATTTTTGTCCGGGTATGTTTATCCTTTTATTGGGATGATAACGTTGGCGGCCTTTATCGGCGTTTTATTTACGCGCAAAGAATTTGACCTGCAAATAGCCCTTAAGGCGTCGATTCTTGCCTTGTTGTCTGCGTTTGGAGGCTTTTTTCTTGCTTCTTATTTCATAAATGAAGTATGGCATACGCTCTTTCATCGTGAACGTAACATAAAATTATGTCAATGTTTTGTGGGGTATTCTTCATCATTGATGTTTTCTTTGAATATAGTATTAAGCCTTATACCGGAATTTTTTTTTCTTCGCTTTTTTGTGCTGTATACTATTTACATAGCGTGGGAAGGAGCTGTTCCGTATATGGATGTTGAAGAGTCGGAACAACTCAAATTTGTTGGCATATCTACGATTATAATCGTATTAACGCCGTTGACAATAGAGTTCATCTTGGGTTTGCTGATGCCTGGTTTAAGGTTTTAGCTTCTTCGTTTGAATCCTCGGCGTTGTCATTGGCTTCATTTCTTTTTTTCTTTCTTCTAAAAATCTCCGAAAGAGTGGTGAAATCCTTACGGAACATGACTCCGACTCCCTGACGGGTAAGCGCTTGAGAGTATCGGTACAAGTCGTTTGCATGATTGTACGCTTTCAGGCTTATTTCGCCGCTTCTTGTAAGTTTATACTCCAGATCGAATTCCCCGACAAATGCATTTGATTGTATGTAATTATCTTTGTATCCGAAATTTCCATTGAATAAGAGCCTGTTATTAAGTAGTCGGCTTGACAGGAGCATCTCAACTTCAGTGTCTTTTATTCCATCCTGACGTGAACGAATATTAGCGCCAATCTGAACTTTGTCGGTGAGGCTACTCAGTATACTGGATAATTGAGCGGATAGCGCCGAAGATGCTACGGCGCTGAGTTCGTTTGTCCGGTAATCATTCCGCGAATAGTTCGGCGTGTAAAATTTGTTAAGGACAAGCAGATAAATGATTTGTCGCGTCATCATATCCTCGGTATCGATGAATGATTTTACCTGTCTTTCCAGTTCGCTGTTTGAGTTGGGTAGCTCCAGGTCAAATGTGACGGCTGGATTTTGAAGGCGTCCATTGAGTTGTAACACGCAGTTTATCATGATATTGGGGTTAGACGTTTCCATGATAAGCGCTTCATCCAAATCTTGTATGTTTGCCGTAACGTTATATTTGGCATTGATATCAAGATTTGCCGTCATAGGGTCGCCATGGAAGGAAACAATGCTGCCGTCATGAATGTTAAACCGCTTACGTATAACTTGTTGCAGGCTGAAATTGTAAACTCCCCCGGCTATGAGATAATTTCCGAATATTTGTATATCACGTTGGTTTCCGTACTGAATTTGAAGATTACCGCTTCCATTACCCCTTATTTTATCTCCGGAAACCGGATCCATTATTAATTCCAGCTGAGCGTCGGGAGTTACGTTTACAAGAAAGTTGAGCATATAATTCATGTCGGAATTGCTGTCGTCGTTTTTTTCTTTTTTTTCTTCGGAAGTTCTATTTTCCGTTTTTTCGATGAATGATATAAAGTCATAATCTTCGACGGTTGAATTTTCAGAGAAATTGAATCCGACAGAAGTTCCGGCTTCGCTACGAATATTTCCTTCAACATAAATATTTTCTTCCGTTCCGTTTATTTTTGCGGTTCCGCTGGCGTACACTTTTCCGTATATTTCAGGATTAATCCGTTCGGGTATATCGTAAACCAACATTTTATTGGCTTTTATATCCAGGTTATAGGTCATGTCCTTGAAGCTATTATGCTTAAGCGTGAAGTCCAGATTGCCGGTATTACCGTCTCTGTCATATATAATGGCGTTGTTTGTCCTGATCGATTGTCTTTCCAAATAAACGGTGTCGGAAAAGTTGTAAGAGGTATTCAGCAGATTTATTTTTATGCTTCCGTTTTTCACATAAGGCGTTCCTTCGATAAAGATATCTGAAAAAGATCCATACAAATGTACATTTCCGAATCCTTGCCCGCTGATACTGTCTGAAAAAGCGTCCATATATCTTTGCAGGAAAGCGATGTTTATTTCATTGGCGTCAAAATAGAGCGAAAGTCCCTGCTCTTTGCCGACAGGAAGTATATATCCGTTAACATCCGTCCAGGTAGAATCATTTTTGTATATAGAACCTAACAACAAAATACCTTGCCGTTCATGATCCCATTCGCTTGACAGGTTAAGTTTGCCTTGTACCGCATTATGGAAAGAAAAATCCTGTACTTCAAGACGGCCGTCAATCATCATGCTTCCGAGCAGATCGCGGGCGTTGATCGTTCCTGTTGCACGTCCGCCGAATTGAATAGAAGGTTTGTTCAGAATATTAAATATATAACTGATTTCAATGTCTTTCAAATCTAAAAAAAGTATCTCTTTCGGATTGTTCGATATGATACCGTCGATGTGCAGATGTTGATTTTCTTTGGTAACATAGAAATTATCAATATTTATGTTGCCATCCGAAATAGTGACGGACGCCGGCTCTATGTTCCAAAGAGTATCTTTCAGTATTATTTGCGCGGGTAACAGGGTTATTTCAGTACGTAGTTTCTTTAAGCCTCTGCTATCCGGTTCTTCAATGAATAATGTCGAGGCTTCGATTTCCGCCTCAAATTTTTCATCGGCGTCGTTTGTCCAGAATAACTTTGTATTTATGTTATCCTTTTTTATGTCGGATGTAAAATGAATAAAGTTGTGAATATTATTATCGCTATACTGGGATACGTTTAGTTGCACGTTGATTGCTTCGTCAAAGTTATCAATACGTAAAGTTCCCTTTTTCAATCGCATCTTACCTATATTAAACAAGGGAGCGTCGATTTCCGTGAACAATGAATTTGTTATACTGTTATAATTTCCGCGTATATTGGCTTTCCGGAGTATGGCGACCGGAAGTTTTAATATGTTAGATATGTTCTCCGTATTTTCAATGATTATGTTGAAGTCAAATACATTGTTGTTTTTATGATCTCCGGTATTTTTTCCTTTGTCGGTTGAATTTATTAATGAAGGAAGATAGAATTCAATGGTCCTGTATAAATTCGGAATAAGCGAAGAGTATGAATATTGGCCTTTTATTTCTCCGTTTATTATATTGGAAGATATGGTTATATGTTTAAGCGCTTGCTCGTCAGCCGACGTTTCTATACGTAAATCTTTTATGGAAAAGCTATCCTTTGCGGCGCTGAAAGACAGATTCTCTATTTGAATGTATCCATTGAAATCATCAGGATTGTTTCCTGTAAAATTGGCGCTTATTCCAAATGATATGTCCGGATTTTCAAATTTATCCGTTAGATGAAGCTTGTCGGGATGAAAATTTGTCATATTGGCCATGAAATCAAATACGGATTTTTCTTTTTCATTTCTAAACAACCCCTGCATTTCAATCTTTCCGTTGGGGTCGTTTACATGAACAAGGCCTTCATATTCATTGTCTTTAAATTTGCCTGATAAATAGATATTTTCGTAATTATATCCTCTGTACTCGATTTCGTTTATCTGCGCATTGACGGCGCCGTAATTCTTTTTCCCGAGAGACTGCATAAAGTCAATTTCAGCTTTGAACCGGGCTTTTCCAAATGGATTTCCTTCCTGAAAAAGTGAACTGATCTGTAAATCCGATGATGCAATGTTTCCTTTAAAATAGGTGAATGTATCTTTGTTATGCGCGTGTCCTATTAACATATCCATCTGAACAGAACCGATGGGGGACGACAGATTACCGAAAGCCACTAAATGGTCAGTGAATCCCGAAATTTCTCCGGTAAAATTCAACTTTCCAATATTCATAACAGGTTCCGGTAACGCTTTGATATTGCCGAAGTTATTCGTTATTCTGCGTAGTCCTTCGGTGGTAACGTCTAAATGCTTCACCTGTCCGAACAGGTATAACTCTTCGCCTTTGTTTGCTGCATTTTTTAAATCCATACTTCCGGAAAAAGACAGTTCTTCGCCGTATGTTAAGGTCAGTTTGTTGAGCGATATGGAATTAATGAAACCTGAAATGTCGGCCGAAATATCAAATACGTCTGAAAAATCTTTCAGTAAAGGAGTGAAAGGAGCAAAATCTTTTGGGGCTACTTTTGAAGGAGCAAGGTTCACCGTCAGTAATGATTTGTTTGTTATTTGCGATAAACGGTCAGTATTTCCCAATTGTATACCTGCCGATGGTATGAAAACAGAAGAACCGGGTAGCGTAAGGGTGAAATTTTCAATGCATACGGAATCTTTGTTTCCGGTTATATTAACGGATAATTTGTTAACATGCAAACCGGATACTTCAGAAAAGCTTAATTTGTTTATCCGGGCATTGATACTGTCTTTGCTATAATGCTTGATCGATAATTTACCGCTGATATGGTCTATGTCGATATGACCGGGATTGAATAGTTGTTGAGTATTGTCTTTATCAATGATATCATAAGTTATATTTCCACGCCGTATGAGGATGGTCCGGATTTGTAATTCCAGGTTACTGCTGTTTTGCGAATCGCCGGATAATGCATCGATGATGAACTGTATGTTTGTGTTGCTTTGAGAGGTTTCTTTTTTTATATGGCATGTTACTCCGAACAAACGCACTGTCGTCAGAATCCATTTATTTTTGAGAGCCGGCAGTAATTTAAATCCTGCAGTAATATTACCGGCTTCAAGTATCGTCCCGCCTTTCCGGTCATGTATTTGCACCTCCTTAAAAACAATGCGATTCAGCCAGTTTATATCGACTTTGCCGATTTTTACGGAAGTATCAAAGAGTTTTGATAATTCCGTTTCGACTAGAACTGTTACATTGCGTTGAAAAAAAGGTATATTCAGCGTAATGACAGGCATGGCGTAACAGACCCAGAAGAGTATGAACGCCGTTATTACTATATATTTAAGTCCTTTGATAGTATACTCATTAAAAAAACGCGTACAAAACTACATAAAAAATCAGGATATGAAATAAAAAACGCAGAAAGTTTTTGTGAAATAAAAAAAAGCGTTATCTTTGCAGCCGTAATTGAACGGAAAATTGTTATTACGGAAACAGTACAGTCGATGAGCAAACCTTGTTTCAGAGGATATAAAGAATGTAAGGATGGCTGCCTGTTTAGTGATAAGTTTAAATATTGCGGAAGTAGCTCAGTTGGTAGAGCATAACCTTGCCAAGGTTAGGGTCGCGGGTTCGAGTCCCGTCTTCCGCTCGAATTGAAATGTGAGATGGAAGAGCGGCAGTGGTCGCCTTTTTTATTGAGAATATGCCCGGGTGGCGGAATTGGTAGACGCGCTCGTTTCAGGTGCGAGTGGGGTTAAAGCCGTGCAGGTTCGAGTCCTGTTCCGGGCACATATTCAAGAATGTTTTTATTCGAGATGCGCAGGTGGTGAAATTGGTAGACACGCTACTTTGAGGGGGTAGTGCCGGTAACGGTGTGTGAGTTCGAGTCTCATCTTGCGCACAAAATCATAGTTTTTAAAAATATTTTAGCGCAAAGTTTTGGATTATCAGAATTAAAGCGTATCTTTGCACCCTCAAAATATAAAAAAATAAAATTAGAAAACTAAAATACAATGTCTAAAATTTGTCAAATTACAGGAAAGAAGGCGCAGTCCGGAAACAATGTAGCTCACTCAAATGTACGTACAAAGCGTAAATTTAACGTGAATCTTTTTACGAAAAAATTCTATTGGGTAGAGCAGAATTGCTGGATTAACCTTAATATATCGGCCGCAGGATTGCGTCTGGTAAATAAAATCGGATTGGATGCGGCAATCAAAAGCGCTGTGGAAAAAGGTTACTTAAACGCATAATGTGGGAGGAATTAGAGTATGGCAAAGAAAATTAAAGGGAACAGAGTGCAGGTTATTCTTGAATGTACCGAACACAAAGAAAGCGGTATGCCGGGAACGTCTCGTTATATCACGACAAAAAATCGCAAAAATACGACTCAGCGTCTTGAACTGAAAAAATACAACCCCATATTGAAAAAAATGACTTTACACAAAGAAATAAAATAATATAAGGAGATTTGAACCATGGCAAAAAAGGCTGTTGCAACATTTAAAACCGGAGAAGGACGTACATATTCCAAAGTGATTAAAATGGTAAAATCACCCAAGACAGGAGCATATGTTTTTCAGGAAGAAATGATTCCGAATGAAGAAGTGAAAGAATATTTTAAAAAATAAGATTTTACGACTATAGAATATAACTCATGTTTTCCACTTGTTTGAGAATCCTTTCAAAAGTCCTATTTTTCTTTTGAGTTATTCGCAGAGGTTTGATTTTCGATAGTGTCCCATTGTAATTGATATTTATTTATTATCTTCTATATAAGAAATCTATTTCTTATTTTGTTTTTTCATTATTCAACGAATAATGCTAACTTTG
>JAIROL010000251.1 GCA_031257565.1 Tannerella sp.
GGTCAACAACATTTTGCATCACCTCCAACGAACAGTATAATGCATAATATTTCCCGTCGTCATTAAGCCGTCGCGCTAAATCTTGAATATAAGTCGTTTTCCCGCTCTGACGCGCTGCATAAATCACAAAATACTGCTCCATGTCTATCAACTGCTCCACACCCTTCAAACGAGTGGACGTTTCTATCATGTAATGCTTTTCTCTGTTACAAGGTCCTGCTATATTAAAGTATTTCATTTTTTATCTGTTTTAAAATTTATACAAAAGTAATATTTTTTATTGACATAGATTTTTTGTAACTATTCAGCCCTAACTTTAGGCGCAAGAAAAAGAGCCGCCCAAACATTTTGAGAATTTTTGATAGCCGTATCAATAATAGAACGAATAACGGCAAAATCCTGCGCGCCTTTTTCAGAACGGAATAAACCGGATATTTTATAGAGTTTATCCAAATATTTCAATTCGCGCAACAAGTGAGCGGTACAGATTTGGCGTGTTTGACAATCGGTGGAAAAATAGGGTTTCCAGCAGACATGTACCATTATTGAGCGTGGAAGTCCTGATGCAAAAATCGAATCTATAACCTTTCTCCCTCCGGATGAATCTATGTGAATGTATGTCTATTTGTCGTTTTGAAATGTCCATGTCCATTGATTTTTTCCATTTACACAAACTCCTGTTTCATCTGCTCCTACAACTTCCGATTTCGTCAGTTTTTTCCGGATATATTCATATACCGGCGTGCATCTTGCTGATAAACGGCTTACAAGATTTACGAGTGTGCCGCTACTGACGGATAAGCCAAATACATCTCGAAACATTTCACTCATGCGGTCATACGGAAGATACTGACGTGCGTGCAGGTAGCCGGTCAATGATATAACATTCTCCCCATAACATACCGGTAAATGTACTTCGACCGGACAGGCGTTTTCCGTACAGTGTCCGCATGTACAACGCTTACGGTATATCTGATGTTCTGTTATTACCGGTAATATCGGGGGGATATCTATGACCTGACGCTTGCCCGATAATTCTCCCGGTATATCTGATAAGAATCTGCCACACTGATTACAATACTCCGGCTCATGTTTTACCGTGACATCAGGACTGCTGCTCATCTCTAATGTACTGCCCTGATGTCCTATTTGTCCGCCTTGAGGTTTCCCGCTTTTTGTGCGCAGACTTGATGTTTGTTTTATTCGAAATGGATCCTGTGACGGTGGTATCGAACTGTTGCTGCTATCTTTCTTTGGTGTTTTGTATCGCAATAACTCCTTTTCCAAATCTACTATTTTTTGTGTCAACCTGGATACTTGACCTGTCAACTCAAATATCTGTTCGCTCCGATCGGATACCAACGCCTTTAATGTGGCTATTTCTTCCTGTTCTTTTCTCATTTCAGGGGACAAAGGTAATGCTTTTTTTGATATTCATAAATATTATGACTGAATAGTTACAACCATTTGATGAATTAATCAATTGGTCGTAATATGGTTGGTATAACAATTACTAATCCAAGTGAATTTTGTTTCTTTATTCTATTTCAATATTTGCTAATATATCTAATTATGAGATTGTTATATAAATATAAAACGTTAATTATTTATAAATATGATTCAGTTATTTGGAATACAACATAGAAGGTAGTGCAAGTTGAGAGCAATACAAAATAAGTCCAGCTTATTTTTATTGCCGAAACGCCGTCTACCTTCATTTTCTTGAATAAAGGTAGTTTTTTTTAATATTCCCTCGCGATAGACAGAGAAAAAATACTGATTCTGATTTCCGGTACGGATAATAAAACGTCAATGCATGAGGATGTAGTAGCTCCGGTCGTTATTACATCGTCAACCAGCAGAATGTGTTTTCCGTACAGGATATCCGTATCATCTGTCAGTTCGAAAACTTCTTCAACATTCACATGACGGTCATAGACTGATTTGCGCGTTTGTGATTTTGTATCGGTAACGCGTCTCAGCAGTTTGTTTTCTATGTTGCATCCATAGATGGAAGAGATTCCTTTTGCGATCAGTTCGGATTGATTGTATCCGCGTTGTTTTTCCTTTTTGGGATGAAGCGGTATTGGAATGATTGTTTCTATCGATGCGTAAAAACCGTAATTTTTGAGTTCAAGCGCCGCAGTTCTGCCTAAGTATTCTGCTAATACTTTATTCCCTTTATATTTCAATGCATGAATAAGTTTTTGCGTTATTCCGTTTTTTTCGAAAAGTAAGAATGCAGTGACTTCGTTTACCTGTGCGTATCCGGAAAACAGCGCTCTGGCCGGGTTGCCTTTGTTCATGTGATAGTTAGTTTCAGGTAGATCGCAAAGGCAATTGAGGCATATCTGCCGTTCGTTTTGAACAAGCGGTTTTTTGCACAGTATGCAGAGATTCGGATAAAACAGCTTTATGAGGTCATTTAACGGGTTATTCATTATCCGTATTTTTGAGTATGTTGTTCAATATGTTGATAATGAGTGGTAATTCGAATCCTCTTGAAGATGCAAAGCGACATAGTTTCTGAAATACATCTTGTGATGAACGTCCTTTTGTCGTGCGTTTTTTGTTTCTTAGCAAACCGGTCAGTACGGAGAGATATTCGTCTTCGTCAATCGTTTCAATGGCTTTGTCAGATACTTCCGGTTTTATATTTCGTTTTTTTAGCTCGTAGATGATTTTGATGCGTCCCCAGCGATTAAATTTGAATTTGTCATTGACAAAGCTGCGGGAGAAACGTTCCTCGTCAATGAATTTTTCTTGAAGAAGCTTGTTTGTAATGCGCTTTTCAGCATCTTCAGACAGATTTTCCGCACGTATCTTTTTTTGCGCGTCATCTAAGCATCGTTCCGCTTGCGAGCAATATTTAGCCAAAGCGTTTAGTATTTCGGATTCGCTTTTCATATCGGTTAATTTTTTATTGATATAAATCTTTTCTTACCGGATAAGTCGCAGATAACATCTGTTTGTGTAAATCCTTTTTTATGTAACATATCATTGGTAATCACATCGCATTGCGCGTTTATTTCAAAATAGATCATGCCTTCCGGAGTTAGCTTTTGGAGGGCAAAGTCGGTTATGGCATTATAAAATAAAAGTGGAGTATTATTCGGAACAAATAATGCGAGATGAGGTTCATAGTCAAGAACATTTGCGTCCATAGCAATCCTTTCTTCTTCTTTGATATATGGCGGATTACTAACTATTATATCGAAGTTTCCGGAGATCAGTTCCGCGGCTTTTGCCGTATTCAGGATATCTGCCTGTATGAAACGAATGTCCGTATCGTTTAACCGGGCGTTGTCTTTCGCCGTTTGCAGCGCCATGTCCGAAATGTCGGTTGCCGTTATTGCCGCATGGGGGATGTATTTAGCCAGCGCTATCGCAATGCATCCGCTTCCGGTTCCTATATCAAGGATACGGAGGGGCGACTGTTTCGAATATGACCTTACAAATGGCGACTTTATGATCATATCCGTTAGTTCTTCTGTCTCCGGGCGTGGTATCAGGACTGAAGGATTTACTTTCAACGGGAGACTGCAGAACTCTGTTTCGCCTAAAATATATTGAAGCGGTTCCATTTTTCCGAGTCTGTCTACAATTTGGCAGATCTCTCTTTTTTCGTTTACGGAGATTTGTTTATCTTTGCATAGAATTTGTTGATTATATGACAATCCGCATACATTGGATAATATCAGACGGATGAAACTGCGTATTTCTCCCGGCAGATAAAGAGCGTTTAGCTTTTCCTGAATGTATGTTGCACTCTGTTTCATCTTTTAGCGCTACATTGATTTTTTCGTTGTAAATGTACATGAAATTTTCGAATTATACACCGACGAATAAATTTTTTCGGAGCGCTATGGAAAAAATATAGAAGAAAGATACGGAATTTTACCGGACTTTTTAAATTTATGATATTATATATGATTATGGAGATCTCTAAATTATATATGTCCAGGTGTCTGGAGTTGGCAGGAAAAGGGAACGGACATGTCGCTCCGAATCCTATGGTCGGAGCTGTGATTGTGCATGGCGGTAATATCATAGGAGAAGGTTTTCATCGCTATTCAGGGGGATCCCATGCCGAAGTCGATGCGATAGCATCGGTTAGGGATACGGCTTTGTTGCGCAGTTCGACATTATATGTCAATTTAGAGCCTTGTTCACATTATGGAAAAACCCCTCCGTGCGCCGAACTGATTATTCAAAAGAAAATACCCTGTGTAGTGATAGCCTGTTTAGATCCGTATCCGGAAGTTGCAGGACGTGGCGTAAGTATGCTGCGCAGCGCGGGAGTGGAAGTGATTATGGGCGTGATGGAACGCGAGGCCATCGACCTGAACCGTTTTTTCATAACGGCTCATACGGCTCGCCGTCCTTATATAATTCTGAAATGGGCCCAGAGCGAAGATGGTTTTATTGATCGTAAACGAAATGACGTATCCGAGAGGCCGGTCGTTTTCTCTACGCCGGTAACCAGGATGATGGTTCATAAGCTGCGTTCGGAAGTACAGGCCGTTATGGTCGGGACAAATACGGCGATTTTGGATAATCCTTCTCTTACGGTACGCTACTGGTCGGGAAAGTCGCCGACGCGCATATTGATTGATTGCGATCTGCGTGTTCCCGAAAATTATCATTTGTTGGATGATACGCAGCGGACATTTGTTTTTACAAAGCATAATTTTAAGGATGCAAGGCGCAGAGATCCGGATAAAAAAAATGTTAAATATATCAAAATAGATGATTCTGCAAACATGTTAAACTATATAGCGACGAATCTTTATAAAGAAAATATTCATTCTTTGCTTGTCGAGGGAGGAGCGCGGCTTCATCGTTCTTTTATAGAAGAGGGCCTTTGGGATGAAATCATTGTGGAAACGGCGCCTGTACGCATTAAAGAGGGAGTTAAGCCGGCCTCGTTCTACATTCATGATGGAGTACAATTGGTTGATAGGCAGATCATCCCTTCGGGCGGCGCATTCGGGAAAAGACATTCTGTAGTAGAACGATACATTCGCCGTAAAGTTTAAAAATAAAGTATCGTACTCTAAAATATTATAAATAAATGTGGAATATGTAGACTAAAATAAAAAATGTTCTTACTTTTGTCCACTCGAAAAAAGAAAATATAGATGGGAAAGATAAAACTTTGCGGATTGTTATTAATGGGAGGATTGTTTTTTTTGGTATCCTCTTGTCTCGGCAATGATGAGGATGAGATTGATGATTGGGCTCTCGGTAACGCACAAATAGCTTCATTCTCATTGTCGAATGATTCTATAGCCGGTTTGTCTAATGTGAAATTTACGATAGACCAGTTGAATAATAAGATCTATAATAAAGATTCCATGCCTTATGGGATAACGATTGATAAAAAAGTTTTAGCCAGTGTCGGTTATGACAATACCTCCTATGGCGTAATGAACATTCTTTTTGTTGAACAGGCAACCAATGATTCGATATGGGGCGTTTCCGATTCAATCGATTTTTCGGCTCCTGTTATGATAACCGTTTATTCTTATAATGGTTTGTCAACAAAAACGTATGAGGCTAAACTGAATGTTCATCAGGTAAATCCTGATACGATGATTTGGTATAAGTATGCCGATATTATGTCCGGGAAAACATTTCAGAATATGAAAGTTCTTTTATATGATAAATTTTACTATCTGTATGTTTCTGAAAATGCCGGTTATAATCTATATAAATCAGATGTTTTCGATATGGCGAATTGGGAAAAACTGACATTGTCGGGTTTCCCGGGTAAGGCTATGCTATCCCGGATTACGGAATCTGAGGGTAACCTGTATGTGGTATCGGAAAGTGGCGATTTGTTTTATTCTACGGATGGACAGGCCTGGTCTCAGATGAATAATAATATGCCGATTAAGGCGCTGTTAGGCTCTCTTCCGGCGAGCGCGGTAACCGGCAGATATCCTGTTTTATCCTGTATTACTGTAGTGGATGACGTTTTACGTTTTGTATCTATAGACAAAAACAATACATATACGCTCGGAGGCGAAGTTCCGGAAACGTTCCCATTGTCGGGTTTTGGCAATTTTAATTATGAAACGATGTATCATCCGCGTCTGGTTCTGGCCTCGGGACGCGATTCAAAAAACAATTTGTCGAATAAGGCGTGGGCTACCATGAATGGGACGACTTGGGCTTCTCTTTCTAATGGCGAGGTTACTTTTTCCGCCCGGGAAGGAGCGGCTGTATCCTATTATGACGACTGTTTTTTTGTCGTCGGAGGGATAGATCCTTCCGGAGTTGCATTGAAGGATATTTTTTATTCGAAAGATCAGGGCGTTACATGGACCGATACGACTTATGTGATGGCTGAAGAATATGCGGCGCGAGGTTTTTCGTCGGTCATTATAGATAAAGATAATTATATGTTGCTTTTCGGAGGAAAGGCGGCGAGCGATGCAAATGTTTTGAATGAATTGTGGCGTGGACGGATTAATCGTCTTGGTTTCGGGAAAGATTAGTCGTAGGCCCTGATATAATTTTATTCGTTTTTTTTCGTTAGAAAGAAAGGTCGGATATGAATTTTGACTGTTTATTATTAAACGATTAAAGGATGCGTTCAACTTTTTTTCAACGAACAGGTATTATTATATTGTTATGCTTCTCTTCTTTCCGTATAGGCGCGCAAGAGTATTTGTATGAGATAGGAGGTATGCTTGGCGGTTCTTTTTATATGGGTGACGCCAATAAAAATCGGGTATTCAATAATATGAATCCGGCAGCCGGCTTTATTTTCCGCTATAATGCCAATTTCCGCATTGCATTTAAGGCAAATTTGGCATGGGCTCGCGTTTCGGGTTCAACAGAAGGGCTTGAGAATGTTTTTCCGAACAATGCACAGGCTTCATTTGAAAGAAATGTGATCGATTTGGGAGGTCAGGCGGAGTTTAATTTTTTTCCGTATAGCGATAAATATAAATATCTGTATACGAAGCGTATATCGCCATATATAGCAGCCGGACTTGGTTTTTCCGTTGCGCCGGGAAATGGAAGTATGTTTTTCAGTCCTCATATCTCGTTGGGCACGGGAGTGAAATACAAATTCAAGAATCGAATCAATCTCGGAGCGGAGTTGTCTGTACGTAAGTTGTTTGGAGATGGGCTTGAAGGCGACGACCTGCTGGACGATCCTTATGATATCGGGAGCGGCCTGTTCAAAAACAGGGACTGGTATTCGATGCTGACGATTTCTGTTTCGTATGATTTTGGATTGCGAAACTGTAATTGTAACAAGAAAGATATGAATGGAATATATTAGACGTTGTTGGAATGTCACTGATAGAGGAAGTAGATAAAAGCAGATTGCCGCGGCACGTGGCGATCATTATGGATGGAAACGGACGCTGGGCCAGAAGTCGCGGCGAAGACCGCAGCGAGGGGCACAGAGAGGGCGTCGTTTCTGTTCGTAAGATAGTGGAGGCTGCTGTGGCCGTAGGTCTTAAGTATCTGACAGTATATACTTTTTCTACGGAAAACTGGAGCCGCCCGGATGAAGAGGTAAAAGCGCTGATGTCGCTTATGGCGGCAGCAATTTACAGGGAGACGCCCGACTTGATGAAAAATAATGTGCGGTTAATGGCTATAGGAGATATGACGCGTTTGCCGGAGGATGTTCGCGATACATTGTCCGAATGTATAAGACAGACGTCTGTAAATACCGGAACAACACTGGCGCTGGCATTAAGTTATTCTTCACGCTGGGAAATCGTACAGGCCGTGGGACGTATTGTTGATGACGTGCAAAATAATATTATTACCATAGAAGATATGGATGAAAATTTATTTTCATTGTACCTGACAACCTGTAATCTTCCTGATCCGGACCTGCTCATAAGGACAGGAGGCGAAAAACGTATAAGTAATTTTCTTTTGTGGCAATTATCTTATGCGGAATTGTATTTTACAGACGTTTACTGGCCTGATTTCAGAGAAGATGAATTTTATGAAGCCATATTGTCTTATCAACGGAGAGAGAGACGTTTTGGAAAGACAGGCGATCAATTAATTAAATCCTGATGTATGGATAAAAGAGTACTATTGATTTTTACGTTTTTGAGTTTTTGTTTTGGGGGAATGTCGCAAGGCTTAGACTCCGTAGCCGTACCATCGGTATCGGGAGTTCTTGCAGATACGACGATGTTGATTAATCGGGAGACTATTCCGGAAAGTGAAATTCCGGAAATTACGTATTCTTATGTTCAGAAAAAATACAAAATTCAGGATATCAGAATTGTCGGAGCAACGAACTATGACGACTTTGTCCTTATTGGGTTCTCCGGATTGAAAGTTGGCGATGAAGTTAATATCCCCGGAGATGAAATTACAGAAGCCGTAAATCGCTTCTGGAAACAGGGGTTATTTTCAGACGTCAAAATTCTGGCGTCAAAAATAGTTGATAATGATGTGTGGATCGAGATACGCCTTACGCCGCGTCCCCGTATATCGGAAATCAGTTATAATGGTATTAAAAAAGGCGAGCGTACCGAGATTGAAACAAGACTGAATCTGCGTAAAGGACATCAGATAACCCCTCATGTCGTGGATCGTGCAAAAATATTGATAAAGAAATATTTCGATGATAAAGGCTTTAAGAATGTGGATGTTGATATTGTGGAAAAACCGGACCCGGAGAAAGAAGGAGAAGTGATTGTTAATGTCAATATAGATAAGAACGAAAAAACAAAAATTCAAAAGATCTATTTTGAGGGGAACGAGATGCTTTCGGATTTTCAGCTTCGTAAGGCGATGAAAAAAACAAATGAACGTTTCAGCATGATCGAACGTTTTCGTAATAGCTGGCTGGAAATTCTCAGTACCAAAAAATTTACAACGGCGGAATATGAGAATGATAAGAAAAACCTGATCGATAAGTATAACGAGTTCGGATACCGTGATGCTGTAATCGTTGCAGATAGCGTCATGCGATTTAATGAAAAACGCGTTAATATATATTTGACGATCGAAGAGGGGCAGAAGTATTATCTTAAAGATCTCAGGTTTGTGGGAAATACCAAATATTCTGCGGACTATCTGGGCGCTTTGTTAAACATGAAACCCGGAGAAGTATACAACCAGAAAAAGTTAATGGAGCGTATGTATCAGGATGAGGATGCGATGATGAATATTTATTCGAACAATGGATATATGTTTGCTCAGGCAGATCCCGTGGAGGTCGATGTTATGGGCGATTCCATCTCTCTGGAAGTTCGTATTGTGGAAGGACCTCAGGCTACTATTAATAAAATTGTTATTAACGGTAATGATCGTTTGTATGAGGACATCGTTCGTCGCGAGTTGCGCACTAAACCGGGGGAACTGTATAGTCGTGAAGACCTGATGCGTTCTTTGCGCGAATTAGCGCAGATGGGGCATTTTGATCCTGAAAATATGAAGCCGGACTTTAGCGCGAATCCTGATAACGGAACAGTTGATCTTATTTATAATCTTACTTCAAAGGCGAACGACCAGGTCGAGTTTTCTCTTGGATGGGGACAAACAGGCATTATTGGTAAGATTGGATTGAAGTTTACAAACTTTTCAATCGGAAATATATTAAAACCAAGCACTTATAAGAAGGGTATCATCCCGATGGGAGAAGGGCAGACACTGAATATCAGCGGACAGACCAATGCCCAGTATTATCAGGCTTACAGCATCTCCTTTATGGACCCGTGGTTTGGGAATAAGCGTCCGAACACATTATCGGCCAGCGCTTATTTTTCCCGTTATACGGGGATTAACACTAGATATTACAACCAAAGGCAGAGCCAATATTTAAATAATTATTATTCTAATTATTATGGTTACGGCGGCTATGGAGGGATTTCCGGTTACGGTTACGATAATTCTTACGAGAGCGCGTATGACAAGAGTAAGTATATGCAAATTCTCGGTTTTTCATTGGGTTATGGGAAACGTCTGAACTGGCCGGACGATTATTTCCAGTTTATGGCAACCCTTAATTATCAGATGTATATGTTGAACAATTGGTCTAATTCTTACTATCTTGGAGTTTCGGAAAACGGTAATTATAATGATATTAATCTGGAGTTGTCATTACAGCGAAACTCGACTGACAGTCCGCTTTATACGCGTTTCGGATCTCAATTCTCGGTTTCTGCCGCATCCACATTCCCATACTCTTTGGTTGATGGGAAAAATTATGCCGGTATGACTTCCGATGCGGAAAAATATAAATTTGTGGAATATTATAAAATAAAATTCAAAAGTAAGATATTTATTCCGCTTTTACCCCTTCCGCAATATGGCGGTCCGCAACGGACGCCGGTACTTATGTCGCGTGTAGAGGCAGGTTGGATTGGCGACTATAATAAAGACAAGAAATCTCCGTTTGGAACATATTATGTTGGAGGCGACGGTATGACCGGAGGGTATAGCTATTATCAGGAAACAGTAGCGTTGAGAGGTTACGGCAACGGAGAAATAGCAGGAAACAATTCCTATATGTATTCCGCCCGTGCATATTCGCGTTTGTCATTGGAATTGCGTTATCCGCTTATACTGGAACCTTCCAGTACAATCTATGCTCTTGTCTTTGGAGAAGCGGGCGGCGCATGGAACGGCATTTCCGATTTTGACCCGTTCAATCTGAAGCGTTCTGCAGGCGTCGGCGTTCGCATATTCCTGCCTATGATTGGTTTGATGGGGATTGACTGGGCGTATGGATTTGATAAACCAAACGATTCTTCTTCCGACAGAGGAGGTAGTAATTTCCACTTTATTCTGGGACAGGAGTTTTGATAATGACTTGTTTAGTTTAATTTAACAGATGAGATTAAAACCTTAGACTGTGTTTGTTGTCTAAAAATAAAACTTGATAATTATTGACTTATGAAAAACGTATTTTTAATATTGAGTATGGCGTTGTTTTGTTCTGTAACAACGACAACGATGGCGCAGAAATTTGCGCTTATAGACATGGAATATATATTGAAAAATATTCCGGCGTATGAAATGACTAACGAGCAATTGAGCCTGCTGTCCGAGAAATGGCAGGGGGAGGTTGATAAACTTCAGCAAGATGCTCAGAACATGTATAAGCGCTATCAAGGCGATCTGGTTTTTCTTTCTGCGGAAATGAAAACAAAGCGTGAAGAAGAAATCGTAAAGAAAGAACAGGAAGCGCAAGAGCTGAAACGTAAATATTTCGGCGCGGAAGGCGAACTTTATAAAAAACGCGAATCGCTGATAAAACCTATTCGGGATGAGATTTATGAGGCTGTAAAAACAATTTCTGAAGATAAAGGCTATCAGGTAATTGTTGACCGGGCCTCGGCTATGAGCGTTATTTATGCTTCTCCCAAAATTGATATAAGTAATGAAGTTTTGATGAAATTGGGATATTCAAAATAAATGTATATCTTTGCACGATTTATTTTCAAGCCAAACACTAATTTAATAGAAAAGAATATGAAAAAATTTATTGTATCGATTATGTTGCTCCTGCCTCTTGGACTGGTAGCTCAGGAACTCAAAATCGCCATTGTTAATACGAATGAAATATTTAATGTGATGCCGGAAGTTGCTACTATGGAAAACGAAGTTATGGCGATGACGCAGCAGTATGAAAAGGAATTTAAGATCATGCAGGATGAATATACGCGGAAATATTCCGATCTTACTGCACAACAGGATTCGTTGACGGAAAATATCAGAATGATGCGTATACAGGAAATACAGGATATTCAAGCTCGTATAGAAAATTTTTATTCTATGGCAAATGAAGCCAGAACTAAAAAACAAGAAGAAATGATGGTTCCTATCCGCGAGAAGATACAGAAGGCGATAGACCAGGTGGGAGAAGAAAACAACTATACTTATATATTGAATCCGGGCGCCTTTCTTTATATGAGCAAGTCGTCGGCAATAGATGCAACAGACAAGGTGAAGGCTAAATTGGGATTGAAGTAATTTTGTAGTAATAGCTGATTATTTATACGGTTACCGGATGCCTGTACCTGCTGGGGGATAGGCATCCGGTATTTTGTAAAGGATTGTTTTAATAGAAAATGAAAGGTAGTATGTCTCCTGTCGGTATTTTTGATTCAGGATATGGCGGTCTGACGATTTTTGATAATATACGCAGACTGTTGCCTGAATATGATTATGTTTATCTTGGAGATAATGCACGTGCGCCATACGGCGCCCGTTCGTTTGAAATTGTTTATCAGTTTACCCGCCAGGCGGTGACGAGGCTTTTTGACGAAGGGTGTCCGCTGGTTATACTGGCATGCAATACTGCGTCGGCGAAAGCTTTGCGCTCTATACAACAGCGTGATTTGCCGGAATTGGATTCTACACGCCGGGTACTGGGGGTTATACGTCCTACGGTAGAGGCTCTTGGTATGCTAAGCCGGACAAGGCATGTCGGAATTTTGGGAACAACCGGTACTGTTTCATCGGGTTCTTATCCGATGGAGATCGCAAAGCTTTATCCGGATATGACGGTTACCGGAGAAGCTTGCCCGATGTGGGCGCCGCTTGTTGAGAACCGGGAACATGAGGGCGAGGGTGCAGATTATTTTGTTCAAAAAAATATAGATCATCTCTTCGCCTTGGATTCGCAAATAGATACAGTAGTGTTGGGATGTACTCATTACCCGTTTCTTGAAGCGAAGATACGGAAGCGCCTCCCGGAGGAAGTCTCTTTATTATCACAGGGGCCTTATGTGGCGGAAAGTTTGAAGGATTATCTTTTGCGGCACCCGGAAATGTCATGCCGTTTGTCAAGAAATAGCGAATGTCGTTTTATGACGACCGAAGCGAAAGAAAAATTTACGGAAACAGCCTCTATGTTTCTTAACCGTCCTGTTTATGTGGAACAAATAGCGATCAGTTAAGCAATGAAAGATTTTCGTCTATTTATGTTTATTTATTTATGCACGTTTATATCATGCGGCAATGCGCAGAATAAACAAAATGCAGAGTATAACTGGGATGCGAAGATGAAAGACATGGGGCTTATGGATGTATGTTTTTGGGAGCCGTCCATACAAAGTTATCTCGTTTATACTACGGGTGATAATTTTACGGGGAAGCCTTTGTATAATTCAAGACTGACAAAGGCATGGTTGCATCCTCGTGCGGTAAAAATGCTTATTCGTGCACAGGATATTCTTCGAAAAGAGCGTCCGGATCTGTTTATCCTGATTTATGATGCCGCCCGTCCGATAGAAGTCCAGCGAACGATGGCGGAATGGGCTGAAAAAACGAATAATGAATATTATGTAGCCGATCCCGCCGTAGGAGGAGGACTTCACAACTACGGAATGGCTGTGGATGTTACGCTGGTAGACGAAAAAGGCGAATGGCTTCCGATGGGGACCCCATTTGATTTTTTCGGCCCGGAAGCGCATACGGACAAAGAAGATGATCTGCTGAAAAGACGTCGGCTTACCCCTTCCGAATATAAGAATAGAAAACTTTTACGACGAATCATGGAAGAAGCCGGCTTTACTTCCATCGCAAGCGAATGGTGGCATTTTAACGCCTGTTCACGGGAGGAGGCAAAAGAAAAGTATCTGTTAATTGACAGATAATGTAGAATGAAATGCCCGATAGATGAAACCGCCGGTAACAGATTCCCAACATTCCATTCAGTCATATCCTTCCTTGAAGATTTTCCTTAACGGCATGATGAAGCGTTCGAGGAGCGACATGTCGTCGGTGATGATATCGGCCCGCCCCTGCATGTTGGGACGGTAAGGCAGCGTCTTTTTGTAGTTTGTACGCAGCCCGTCGGGCAGTCTTATTTCCACGACATAGTACATGGATTCGCCCGATGCGGTCGGGACCAGCGATATATTGTCTACGGTTCCCCTTAATATTCCGAATTCGCTGTCGGGAAAATTGTCTAACCTGACATTGACATGGCGCCCTTTCTTTACTTTTCCGGAACGGGCAACCGGTAGCGAGGCTCTGCCGAGAATCCGGGATTCCGATGACGGTATGACCGTAAAGACCGCATCTCCCGCCTGTACGTTTTGGTTGCTCGTCCAGTAACGGGTAAATGTTATTCTTCCGTCGATGGGCGACATCAGGACATACGTCATCTCCCATGTCCGTATTTCCGTCCTGATCCGTGACACTGCCGAACGTATCTGTGCCCGGAAATCGTTCATCTTTTCCGCATGCTGATATTCCATATCCATCAGCGATTCGTGCAGCCGGGCGATCTGTATCCGCATGTCGTTTATCGTTGTAAGCATGTTTTCCTGCGTCAGCTGTCCCTGTAGTTGACGGTTTTTCGATTCGTCGAGTTCCTTTCCTGATATGCCGCCCTTTTCATGCATGGTCGAACTTCTTTCATGGTTTTTATTGGTCAGGGCATACTGTTCATTCGTTATTTCCTGCTGGCGAAGCAGGCTTCGGCGCTGTTCCTCGTAGCGGGCAATGCGTTCTTTCGTTATTTTCATTTTGTTTGGGTAATATTGAAGACGCATGTATTCGCTGTAGCTGAACAGCGTAACGTAAAACGATAAATACGTCGGCTGCATAACGCCGAGCTGCAGATTTTTTTCCGGCATGGCAGGGATGGAATCCCGTTCCGGGTCCAGGCTGTCGAGAAAGCGTTTCAGATAGAGGACGTCTTCCGTCCGTGCGGGATTGTTGATTACGGCAAGATAGTCCCCCGTTTTCACGTCCTGTTTGTCCGCCGTGTTAAGCATGTTCAGTTTTCCCGACGAAAACGCCACTATGTCGGCCGGTGGAGTGGAACCCGTCAACACGATCGGAGCCTCTATCACGTCGGGGTATTTGAAGAAATAGCTCCCGGCAAGTAAAATGACGACGATAAGAAACAGTACGGTTATACCGCGCCGCAGAATCCATGACGGTATTTTCCCCATGATCTCCTGCAATTCCTCGCTGCGAAGCTCCACGTCCTTATGTTCCATACTCTTTTTATCCTGTTTCATTTTCCCAGTTCCAGCTGATTCTTGACCAGCTGATAATATAAACCCTGTTTATCCGTCAGTTCACGGTGCGTACCCTGTTCGGCTACCTTGCCTTTGTCGAGGACGATAATACTGTCGGCGTCTTTTACTGTACTCAGACGGTGGGCAACGACAACGACTGTTTTACCGACATAAAATTGATGCAGGTGTTCCATGATTTCCTTTTCGTTTTTAGCATCCAGGGCATTCGTTGCTTCGTCGAGGAAGATAAATGCCGGATTCTTGTATACCGCTCTTGCTATCAGTATGCGTTGACGCTGTCCCTGGCTGACGCCGCTCCCTTCCATTCCTATTTTCGTGTTGTAGCCCAACGGCAGCGAATCGATGAAATCGCGTATGTTTGCCACCGTGACGGCATGTAACAGACGCTCCTTATCTATCATCTCGACGCCAACGGCGATGTTGTGGGCGATCGTATCGGAAAATATGAAACCGTCCTGCATAACAGAACCGCTGTGTGTTCTCCATACCCGCTGATTGATGTTTCGTAACGGCGTGTCGCCGATTTTTATGCCGCCCCTGTTAGGCTCGTAAAAGCCGAGCAGGAGTTTTATCAGCGTCGTTTTCCCGCTTCCGCTTGAGCCGACTATGGCCGTGACGCGATTTTGGGGGATGACGATATTTACATTGTCGAGCACATAATCCCGGTCTGCGCCGTCGTAACTGAAACTGAGGTTTTTGATTGTAATCGTCCGGTTTTCGGGCAGTTCGGTCGCCTTTACTTCATGCGGCCGGACTTCGTCCTCTTTTCCATGTATTTCGTTCAGGCGTTCGAGGCTTATTTTTGCATCCTGCAGGGACTGCGCAAATCCGATGAACTGCCCGATGGGAGAAGACAGCTGACCGACGATATAGGAGAGCGACATCATCATGCCGAGCGTCATGCTGCCTTCAACTACGCCTTTGGCGGCAAGATACGAGATGAGGATGTTTGTCGTCTGGTGGAAAAAAACCGAACCCATCTGCTGATATTGCCCCAGCGCCAACCCTTTGATACTGATTTTAAAAAGTTTCACCTGTATGCGTTCCCACTGCCAGCGTTTTTCCGTTTCGCAGTTGTTCAGTTTGATCTCCTGCATACCGGTTATGAGCTGGAAGAGGTTGCTCTGCTCGGCGGAAGCTTGTGCAAAACGCTTGATGTCAAGTTCGCGGCGGTATTTCATGAATGCAAGTATCCATGCCACATAAAGCCCGTTACCAATCAGGAACAGGGCGAGAATCGTCAGGTTGTAGTAGGCAAGGATGAAACCGAAGACAATGAAGTTGACGAACGAGAAAAGCGTGTTGACGGACGAACCGGTCATGAACGCTTCTATACGCCGATGGTCGCCTATTCGCTGCATGATGTCGCCAATCATTTTCGTGTCGAAGAAACGGACAGGCAGGCGCATCAGTTTGGAAAGAAAATCGGAAATAAGCGAGATGTTAATGCGCGTATTCATGTGGAGCATGACCCAGCTTCGGATGAAGTCGACCGACAGGCCTGCTATGAAAATCACTAACTGGGCGATCAGAATGAGGGTTATAAAACTGAGATTGCTGTCACGGATACCCGTATCGACCATCGACTGTGTGAGGAACGGCGTGATGAGCTGCAGCAGACTGACGGTTATCATTCCAAGTATAAGCTGAACAAACTCCTTTCTGTAGGGCGTCAGGTATCGGAAAAAGAAAGAAAGGCCTCTGTTGCGTGATTTCCTTTCATCTTCCAAATCAGGAAAATCCGGACCCGGTTCGAGCAGCAAAGCCGTTCCCGTATCCTGTTCATCCTTTTTTGTACTTATCCAGCAGCGTTTAAATTCCGTTTCATTGAAGATCACTTTTTTGGAGGCAGGGTCTGAAATATAGTACCGGTCGCGTTTGATTTTATAAAGCGTGACGAAATGATTCTGGTTCCAGTGCAGGATACAGGGCAGGGGCGCTTCCGTTTTCAACTGTTCCAGCGAAATCCTTACTCCGCTTGTCCGGAAGCCGATCGATTCGGCGGCGTCGCTGATGCCGAGCATCGACACCCCCTCGCGCGTGATGAACGAACGTTCGCGCAACGTCTGCAGCGTATAGCTGCGACCGTAGTATTTTGCAATCATGCGCAAACACGTCGGCCCGCAATCCATTGCGTCCAGTTGCCGGTAATGAGGGAATATATCTGTCATTTCATTGAAAATCTTTATAAAAACATCTCAAAATTATATCAAAGATGTGGAAATCCAAAATAATCGCTGTTTTTTTAGCAGCCGGAAAGACTTTTATCCCTCGAATCCATCTTCTCTTATTCAAACCCATATCGAATATCATAAGAAATATATCCTGAATTGTGTTCAATGTATCCTGTTTTTTCCACTCCCTGAATAGCGGATAATCATATCCCATTGAAATTACCGTTAAATTCGTGCTTTCAATAAAATAATTGCTGATATTGCAATTTATTTGCCGAAAAAATTTTTTGTATAAAAAAATTCTATCTTTGGCTCATAATTTTATTGAGTTTTTTATGACAGTAAACAGTAGGCAAAGCATTTTTACTTCGTTTCTTGAACTTTTCGGAGGATTATTATACAAATGCAATAGAAGCGTATGAGTTGTTGGAAATGGTTGAATCCGGGGATTATTCTCCATCGCCGCAGTTGAAAGAATTACTTTCAGGAATTGGAGATGACACAAACCAACTGATTGTTTTATGTCACAGGAAGAAATAAGACGCACATAATGAAACGAAGAAATACAGAAGAAAAAGAACTGTTGGCCCGCATAGCCAATCATTTGATTATAAATGCAAGTTTCCTGTCCGACTTGGGGTTGTATCACGGGAAGATGGGTATGGTTTTGTTTTTCTACGAATTGGGACGATATACAGGGAAAAATATCTATGACAAATCTGCCGGCGAATTGTTTGACGAAATTTATAATGAGATACATAATGGAACGCCTCTTAATTTCCAGGATGGGCTTTGCGGGATAGGCTGGGGGCAACCTGTTCTATCGCTATAAAAGAGAAAGGACAAAAAAGAAAATCAACGAATGTGATTACGGATGATTATTGCAGGGATTTGATGGAGGCGTTGAAAAAAAACGATTGTATCAGGTAGTCGAATCTGCGTCTACTATTTCAAAATATTTTGCGGTGTTGGATTTAATTTTTACGGACGGCAGTTTCTCGTTCAATTCCAGCTTAATCGTCGATGCGACTTTATCCGGCGCCGACACAGGAACGTCTATTACGATACCTTGCGGCGTTTTCCGGATTATCAACAGACTTCCGTCGTGCAGCATACTTGCTTTTTTCACTTTATAATTACCCTCAAAAACGAGTTTACCGTCTTTCGGCCAGTCGAAAACGCATAAATAGAGGATTGTATTTCCTTTCCCTCTTTTGCGGGTACATTCACCCCATATTGGCATGAGAAAGCTTCGTTCCGTCCCATATATCGCTTCGCCGTTCACTTTCAGCCATTGCCCCATATCATGCAGGCGGGATACGGCTTCGTCGGGGACTACGCCTTCGGCGTCAGGACCTATATTCAACAGATAGTTGCCGCCGCGTGCAGCAATTGTTATCAGATTTCGTATCAATGTTTCCGAAGTTTTCCAATTATTATCCCAACTTCTAAATCCCCACGAACTACCGATATTCATACATGTTTCCCAATCTACGCCTTCAACATCCTCGACTTTGGGAACCAAACCTTCCGGCGTTTTGTAATCTCCCGGGAAATTCGGACGTTTCAGCCTGTCGTTCGTAATGATATGCGGATATTTATCAAGTTCCTTTTTCATTTCGTCGGCCAACTTATCCGAAACAGATATCGGCGTATCCCACCAAATAACGGATATATCGCCGTAGTTCGTCAACAATTCTTTTATCTGGGGCAATGAAACGCGATAAAAATATTCTTCGAAGGTGGCATCCAGTTGCAGACAGTCCCAGGCGCCCCTATGCGTTTCCGTAAAATGGTTTATACGGACAGAGTCGGGATTCGGCCATCCTTCCCACATTAATTTACGCGCCGTCGCTCCTCCGGCATTACACCAGTCCTGCGATTGCGAATAATAGAAGCCCAATTTCATATCATGACGGCGGCAAGCCTCGGCTAAAGCAGCAACAATATCTTTCTTATATGGTGTATAATCGACGATATTAAATTCGCTTGCATGGCTCTTAAACATGGCAAAACCGTCATGATGTTTCGTTGTGAAGACGATGTATTTCATACCTGCGTCCTTAGCCATGCATACAATTGCCTCCGCATCAAATTTCACAGGATTGAACTTACTTGCTCTGGCTCGATATTCAGCTACGGGAATTTTACATCTGTTCATAATCCACTCGGCGCCGCCGCGATGCTGGTTAAAGCCATTATAAACGCCTCCGTAAAGCGAATAAGGTCCCCAATGTATAAACATTCCAAACCGCGCCTCGCGCCACCATTCCATTTTTTTGTCGTAAACTGCCTGTTCTTGCGCTTGTGCGAATAAACACGGACAGGAAAGGATCATGAACAGTAAAAACCGGATTACTTTCCCAATTTTTCCCTCATTTTGCATAGAAATATTTCGTTTCATAAAGATATCTTTTTTATTGTATAAATGATTAATGAAAGCGTCTGAAAAATCCCGAATCGATGTCATTACGCGAAAGAGCAATGAAGTAATTCATTAATTTACAGATATCACGGATCGCTTCACCCTGTTTGCGACAACGAAAAACCGACTCTTCAGACAGCCATTTACTCATTTCAGTTCCTCAAAGCCAATATTATTCACATCTCCTCCGATCGCAGAATTTTTGTCATTAATATCCACGCGGGAAACGACCCATACCATTTCGGTATTTGGCGCCGACGATGCGCTTTTCCGGGGAACATTCAACTGAAATTGATTCACCATCATATCCAGGTGCATCAAAGAATTATCCGCCGTAAAATTTCTCAGGGCGTCGCTTTTATCTACAAAAGCGACGCCGTCTACGTAAGCTGAAAACCTCCAATCGGCGTCGATCGTCATAGAAAACGCATGAAATGTATTTGCCGCAAAATTGAATAATTCATTCCATCCGTCTATTGTATTGGCAAAAAAAGGCGCAGGATTCGCCGTATTATTCCCATCCGCCGTCGCCCATGCCGATTTTCCGGTTGCGGGAGTATAGCTTTCCATACGTAAGCGCCAATTTTTCTTCGTATTTTCGACAGGAGGACAAAACTCCCAGCGGATTTCACGGATATACGGTTTTTCCGGATTGGTTGCCGGTTGCACAAAAGTAAGGCTCAGGCAGGTAGCATAATTCGCTGTCGTCACATCGTTAGCGCCTGTCACCACCTTATATCCGGCGTACATCATTTTTGTCCGGACGGAAAACGGCGGCGTCAACGGGACGCCGGTCATACTCCTGCGCAATTGCGGATTACTCGAATTACTTGTAGCCGGCACCCTCGCCACCTTGTCTATCGCGCCGTTTACATTTAAATCTTCATACGCCAACGTCGTGTTAGAACTTGCCCATCCGGCAGGATTCTTACTGCCGTAATCAAAATCTTCGGCAAAATAGCCGGTTACCTTCATTTTCGTCTGTCGCGTATCCGAATCGGCGTCTGTCCGCGCCGTAACGGTTATGACGTATTCGCCCGGTCTATCCGGCGCTATCCACAAATTTTCGAATAGATGTTGCGTACGAAAGCCGTCAAACTGTCCGCCCGTACACTCCCAATCATACGTCACATGATGTAAATCAGCATCCACGCCCGTCCATACCTGAACTTTTTCGCCGAAATAAAAATAATCTCCCGCTTTGCTCAATGTGAGTATCGTTACCGGTTCCTTCTCGCAAGCGACCATCAGCGCTACGGTAAACATCAAAATAATATATTTATTCATGCTTTCAATCTGTTAAAATTATCAAAACCTTAAATTCAAAATAAAATATTACGCCCCGGCGGTAAAAACCACTGGTCTACCACATGTATAAGTCCGTTAGTTGCAATCAAGTTATGCGTACGCGGGACAACCATCAAAAGCGGAACGACCGTCGTACTTCCGGAAACGGTTACGCCAGGATTTCCCGCATAATTATTGATATACAAAAACGCTTCGCGCCCGTCATACATGTAAATATTGATTTTCGCGGTGTCGCCGGAGGCATAAGTATCGTACCATGTAGGCGTAGACGCCGTATAACCATAACCTACCATATCTTTGACAACATGATATTTCAGCAATTCGGCTATCTGTTGTTTCGGATATTGATCCCAACCGGAAGGTAAAATCCATTGCCCGTCGCGATAGATTTTATTAATCATAAAATACGATCCGTAACGAACGATATTCGGGGGATTGTTGGACGGAGCAGCGGCGACAATACTCGATTGAATATCCGTCAAAGCCGTATTAGTCGGCAATAAATACGTATTGCCTTGTTGCTTGTACATATCTTCAATGCCGGGTTCGACGTCTTTTACATATTCGATAGCCTCCAGCAACCCGGAAAACAGGTCGGGACGCGAATGGATAAATTCCCATGCGTCCATGCCTGTTTCGGCATTATATTGAGAATGTTCGTATTCGTAATCTTCCTGCAAATCCAACCCGAATAAAGTACAACTTGTAGTCGCGCACAATGTCGCGCAAAATAAAAAAAGTAATGGCGCATGAGATTTTCGGATTGCACACAGACGAATAAAAATCCCCGACAAAAAAGGATAAAGGAAATTTATCTGAAAATCCCCATTCTCACACAGACGCATAAAATTTCCCGGCAAAAAATTATATGGGAATATATTACAATATTTTTTCATCGCTTTATTATTTAAAAATTTAATATTATTCATCGTATGGCGGATTCTGGTCGCCCCTCAGTTGCGAATTAGCCGTAAAAGCTCCCGATACAATCGGGAAAAAAATTCTGCCCATATTATCGCCTTCAAAATTAACAAAGTCCGAAGTACTGTTATTCATTTTTAATTTCAGGTATCCGTAATAACCCGTATCCGGCGCTTTATATGGTTTTGCTCCGCTTTCGTCATAGTAAGGTTTCGTAAAAACCGTTCTGCCGACACGGCAAAGGTCGAACCAACGTTTGCCTTCGGCCAGAAATTCCAGTTGGCGTTCATCTACTATCGCCTCCTGCAATTTTTCACCTTTATCGGCAACCCCGTCATAATAGGCCATGAAGTTCGTCGGATCGTCCGATTCTTCCGGCGCATATCCTACCCGTGAGCGCACTTTCCGCAATATCTCCAGCGCTTCGTTGTATTTTCCTGTCATCGCCAACGCTTCCGCCCTTAACGTCATCACATCGGCAAACCGGTATATCGGCATATTCGTATTACAAACGTTAGTGGCTTCATATATAAATGCGCCTAGATTTCCAAGTACGCCATTCGGACCGCTTGGCGCCGCAGGATCCCACGGGACGCATTTCCCGAATTTAACGGCATTAGCGTTCGACCCTGCTTCGCCGCCGGTATCATATCCTTCGGCGCTTTTGTACTGTACCGTATCAAAACAAAACCACCAACGGGCGTCCGATTTACTCGGGTCTTCGGGGTTATACCGTTCCCACAGCCTTTGGAAGATCGCAGGCTTTATTCCTACATTGCTTGTATTACTGCTGCTTCCTAACCGCGATGCATATCCCATTCCGCCATTATATTCGAGACTGTTCCAATACATCACAAAAATATTTTCGGTAGCTTTCGGATCGACGGGGTTTGTGAAGAGCGTTTTCCAATCGTCAGGGGCTGCAATCCATTTGATATTTGTGTTCATCATCAACACGTCCGAAGTTTCTACCACCTTATCATATTCCTGAAACCAGGCATATACGTCTGTTAGCAGGGCATATACGGCGGTTTTACTCATGTAAAATTTCTTTGCCGGATCGGAAGTGATATCGGAAATCGTTTTAAGCGAAGTTTCGGCGTCCGTAATAATGCGCTCCCTAACCTCCGCAATGGAGGAACGGGGATATTCGGTCGGTTGATTCAGTCCTTCTATCGTTTCGGTAATAAGCGGCGTCCTTCCCCAAACGCGCAATGCATAAAAATACATCAGCGCCCTCATACCGTAACATTGTCCGACATATTCCTGATAAACGGACGAAGAACCATCTATATTTTTTTCGATCATGCCCGGTAAATATTTAATACCGAAATTACAAAGCGATATGGTCGTATACAACTCTACCCAACTGGTTGCGCTGTTCTGATTGGTACTGCTCAGCTGATTGTTCAGCATAATCGTCTGCGCCGTTCCGGTACCGACGCTTCTCACATTATCGGAACGATATTCACCCCAGTCAAACCAATTGTTCTGAAGCGTTCTTTGCATCTGGTTGTATATTCCCGCGATCCAATTGTCGGCGTCTTCTTTTGACTGCCAATAAACGTCCGGCGACAAACTGGATATCGGTTGTTGATCCGGAAAATCGCTACAATTGTTAAAAATCAAGGAAGCCGCAATGATGAATCCATAAATCCTGAAAATCTGACTTCTATTTTTCATATTATCTATATATTTTTTTAAAAGGCCACATTAATACCAAATCCCATCTCTCTCTTCCGGGGATATCTACCGCTGTCATTCCCGGGTTTCAACACTTTTGTCTGGTCGACTTCAGGATCAAAACCGGTATAATTTGTCCATGTAAGCAAATTGTTCCCATAAACGTATAACTGCAGATTCTGCAATAAAACTTTCCGTATCCATTCTTTCTTAAAGTTACAGGTAAAGCGTACGTTTTGCAACCGTATAAAAGAAGCGTCTTCCAGGAAATAGTCGCCGCCGCGGCGTGTGTTGTGCGTGTAATTACCCCTGCGGTATACATCCGTATTCTGACCGGGATATTTCCACATATTCAACACAAAATAAGGATCGGGAGTTACGTTGGTAGTAGCATATACAGCTCTGCTCCTTTTATCTTCATTATACACATGCGCTCCGAAACTTGCGTAAAAATTAAACGAAAGGGTAAAATTCCTGTATTTGAAATTGTTTTGCCATCCGGCGAACCACGAGGCTTGTCCGCTACCTAAGACCTGCCGGTCTTCGTTGCCGACATCGCCATTGACGACGCCGTTTGCATCCGGCAATTCCTGCCATATAAAATCGCCTGCGCCTAATACGCTTCCGCCGGAAGTCTGCTGCCGCACAGCGCCGTTATAAGAACTTCCATCAGGTAGCCGGTAGCCTGACAAAGTCGGATTCCTTTGCTTATCAAGAACTACATTTCCAAATTCATCCAGGGTGAAAACAGGCGTCAGCCTTATTTTATAATCTTCCGTCCATGCATTGGACTCATTGTATGCATAAACGCCCAATTGTTTCCAACCATAAAACGTGCCGGCTTCGGAGCCTTCTCCTACCCACCAAATATCGTCCACACGATCTCCTCCCGGCAATGCCGTTATTTTATTCTTATTTGTAGACCACGAAGCGGTCGTTGTCCACGAAAAGTCCCGGCTGTCAAACATCGTATACGAAAACATCAGTTCTATTCCCTTATTCTGCACTTCTCCCAGATTGGTCCTCACGCCGCCGGAATAACCTACTTCAAAAGGCAGGTCGGCGTCATATAACAAATCGCTTGTATTTTTCACATAATAATCGCCTGTAAAGGTAAATTTCCCATTTAAAGTAGTCAGGTCGATACCGGTATTGTATTGTTCGGTGACTTCCCATTTCAATAAAGGATTACCCATTTTGGCAGAAGTCCTCACCCCGCTTTGATTATTATAAGCATACGATCCGAGCACAAATTCGGTTTGTGCATCATAATCTCCGATCGCTTGATTCCCTGTCATACCGTAACTGGCCCTCCACTTACTATCTTTAAGCCATGTATCCGACCAGTCCATAAACGCTTCATCCGAGAAACGCCAGGCAAGACTGACGGAAGGGAAATATCCCCACCGGTTGACCTCGCCGAACTTTGAAGAACCATCGGACCGGATTGTGGCATTCAACAAATACCGGCTCTCATAATCATACCCTATCCTGCCGTAAAAAGCCGCCAAAGCGTTTGCCGTTCCGTTTGTATAGGTATCCGCCGGAAGTAACTCGCCTGCTACATTCATTGTAGTGATCAGTTCGGTCGAAAAATTCCTCCCGCTGATCTTCATGTTTTTTATGTCATTCTTCTCAAAAGTCCCCCCGACAAAAAGTTGCAAATGATGTTTCCCGAACATCTTATCGGCCGCCAACAAAATATTACCCTGCATATAACGGGACAATTTGGACGAAGATGTGCCGCTGTTCAAGGGGGGAGTAGCCGTTTCCAACAATTTCGAGTTGAACGTTTCCGTATCGTCATAACCTATATTAAGGGCAAAATCGCCGTGCGCTTTCAACCAGTCGGTTAATTTAAAATCCATATCCTGATATATGGTAATCCGGTATTGCTCGGTTTCATTTTTCCGGAGATAGGCTTCCGCAACCGGATTTTTACGTCCCCCGTTGTCGTACATCCATGTCCCGTCAGGATAATAGAGCGTGAAGTGGGGAGGCCTCTGCAATGCCTGTTGAATCACCTTGCCTTCATTCGTATTGTTTTTATCCGTATAGGCAAGATTAAACTGGGTAGTCAATGTCAACCTGTCGGTTGCAAGATAGTTTATATTGTACCGTCCGCTTAATCTCTTGAAAAATGTATTCAGGACAATCCCCTCGTCGTCAAGATATTGCGCGCTCCCACGGTATTTCAGTTTATCGGAACCGCCGGATATACTTATGTCTATCTGGTTACGTAAGGCAGTCTGCGTCATCAAATCCTGATAATCATTATCGGCATTACGATTAAGCGCCGTAGAATCGGTGGGGTATGGGGCTAATCCGATAGATTCGTTCCCTCGGGTAGCATTCGAGCGGTCGAATATTTCACGTTCCAAACGATTGGCCTGAGGAATTTTATGCGATAACCGGCTGTAACTGTTAAGATATTTCACATCCAACCGCGGCCTCCCGATTTCACCCTTTTTCGTAGTAATCAATATTACGCCATTTGCAGAACGCGATCCGTAAACAGAAGCGGAAGCCGCATCTTTCAATATTTCCATAGATTTGATGTCGTCCGGGTTGATAGAGCTAATATCGCTCATCTGGACGCCGTCGACAATGTACAAAGGATTAACGCCTGCATCCGAAAGCGTGGACGCGCCGCGGATACGTATGGTCATATCCCCGCCCGGAGCCCCGGAAGTACTTAATATCTGTACGCCGGGCGCTACGCCCTGTAATGCGTCAAATACGTTAACCGCCTGCCTCTCGGAAATCGTTTTCTCATTTACGGAAGTGATGGAGCCGGTAATATCGGATTTTTTCTGCGACCAATAAGTGACGATGACCACTTCGTCAAGTTCCATAGTGTTTTCCCTCAATATGACGTCTATCTGCCTTTTTGAACCGACAGCGATTTCCTGAGTTTCATATCCGATATAAGAAAACGTCAATACCGACTTTTCTTCCGGCGCAGAGATCGCATATTTACCGTCTATACCGGTCATTACGCCCGTCTGTGTGCCTTTTACCGTGATGTTTACTCCCGGCAAAGGATCGCCGCCGACTTCGGTTACCGTACCGGAAATGCCGACCTGCGCCATTATCGGCAGACTTGCCGCCAATAATAAACACACATGCAACATCTTCCATGACCGCTTAACCATACGCTCATAAAGGATTTCCTTTTTCTGTATAAAACATATAACATTCATAATTCAATTGATTATTAAAAATTTTATCATTTATATTTAAAAACGACTATTTGTCAAAACGTTTTTTCCGGTCGTGTAACTGCGTATAATACAAGCTCCGTGGTTCAATGCTGCCGAGGGGATGTTCAATCCGCCCGTCTCCGACAGGTGGCGACTCGGTATCGGTAAACCGACGTGTAACAACATACATTCATTATATTTATTATATTGTCCATTGGTATTGATGCCGCAAAATTATCCCCATACGGCGTGGCGGATTATAAATTTTGTCTCAATTACATGTTTTTTTTTCCCGCTTACGGGAAATTTATTATTTTTGCGTCGAGATCCGCGTTAAAAGAAAACCATAATACCGATGAAAATACTTGCTTTTAATCTTTGGATATTGTTTGCCTTATGCTGTCGTTCGGTCTTATCGCAAAGCGCTGAGGTTCAATTCGAGCATCTATCCGTAGAAAACGGTTTATCCCAACTTTCCGTCATGGCTATCTTTCAGGACCAACAAGGATTTATGTGGTTCGGGACACGCAATGGCTTGAACAAATACGATGGATACAACTTTGAAATTTTCCGGGAATCGGACGCCGACAAGTATATCAGCAACGGACAGATAGAATGTATCGCCGAAGATGGCCAAAATCGTCTCTGGGTAGGCACTCGGAGCGGACTAAACAGATATGACGGCAACACAGGGCGTTTTATACAATATTATCATGCGAATAATGATTCAACGCTCTTTCATAATAATATCGTCAGCTTGTTTCGCGATCACAAGGGCAATTTGTGGATCGGATCCATGCACGGGCTTAACCGTTACCTTCCGGAAACGGATAATTTTGAGCGATATTCATTTGACGGATTGCTTTCCGATGCTTCTATACACGCTCTGACGGAAGACCATGATAAAAACCTATGGATCGGCACCGAACGCGGCTTATATATTTACGATCCCTGTTCGGGGAGAATACAACATTTACAAAATACCGCACGGGAAAGAATTTCCTCTTTATTTTGCGATTCCAAAGGACGAATGTGGATCGGATTCTACCAAAACGGAATATATATGCGCGACGTCAAAAACGATCATTTTATCCGGTTCGGCAGAGAAGACGGATTGAATCACCATTCTATCCGTTGCATTGAGGAAGACAAAGAAGGCAACATCATCGTCGGCAGTTTCGGCGGACTTAACCGTTATGAGGAGCAAAACAAAAAGTTCATATCAATAGACGGCGATCGTTCCGATGCTATGCCGATGAATAATTTTTCCGTCTATTCCGTTTTCTGCGACCGTGCGGAAACGGTCTGGGTAGGAACTTATTCGGGAGGAGTGAGTTATTACAGTCCGTATAATCAGTGTTTCCGGTTTCATGATCCGGGCGACGCCGGACAAACACTGTTCGGTATCGTCGGTCCGATTGTGGAGCATGCCTCCGGAATATGGATAGGCGCCGAAGGCGGCGGATTATTTTTCTTTGACAGAAAACAGAAGTCTTATCATTATTATTCGCTTCCGGGCGCTACACAGAGGTCTTTCAGCAAGAATATCGTCAAATCGCTGTTTCTCGAAAACGACAAACTTTGGATAGGCGCTACGGACAACAACGTTTACTTGTTCGACATACCAAGCCGCACGTTTGTACGTAACATTTCGCCGCCGTGGGGATCGGTTCATTACACCGTGTTCAAAGACCGGTGCGGCAATTTATGGATCGGTTCGAGCGGAAGTAATTCATTAGGATACATGACTTGCCGAAACGAATTTGTGCATCCGCTTCCTTTGCAAAACGGACAGACGTTCAAGCTGTCAAACGTACGATACATATTGGAAGACCGTCCCGGTATTTTCTACATCGCCACTTTCAGCGGCGGCACACACCTCTACGACTCGCATGCCGGAACGGCGACGTCGCTTCAACACAAAGATCAGGATAATAACAGTCCTGCATACAACAGGATTACGTCGTTGTGCAAAACGCGTAACGGCGATATCTGGGTAAGCACGTTCGGAAGTGGAATAAGCCGATTAAACCGTACTGCCGGAAATTTCGAGAATTTCGGACGACAACAGGGACTGGCAAACGAAACCGTCTATTCGCTCCTGGAAGACCATGACGGGAAACTATGGCTAAGCACGAATGCAGGAATATCTCAATTCGACCCCGTCACAAAGACGTTCGTAAACTTCGATAAAAATAATGGCATCTTCATCGCCGAATTTACGCCGGGCTCGGGCGCCGTCACAGCTGACAACGAAGTGTTTTTCGGCGGGAACAACGGCTTCGTATCTTTCCGCCCATACCAAATCAAAGAAAATAATTACATCCCGCCGGTGTTGATCACCAAAATATCTATCAACAACCGGAAGTTAGATAACGTAATACATGACAAACCGCTCCACCTTACCTACAAACAGTCGAACATGACGGTCGAATTCAGCGCTCTTAACTTTATTTATTCCCAACAAAACCAATATGCCTACAAACTCGAAGGCTTCGACCATGAATGGAATTATGTCGGTAAAAGACGCGTAGCATATTACACGAATATTCCTCCGGGCACATATACTTTCCTTGTCAAAGGCTCAAACAACGACGGCGTATGGAATGAACGACCCACCGCCATACAAGTCTACATCAGTCAACCACCATGGAATACATGGTGGGCGTGGACATTGTATGTCGCGGCTTTCACAACGGGGCTACTGCTTATTGTCCGCTATGCGCGAATCAAAAACAGGCTGGAGACAAATATCCGTATCGAACAAATGGAAAAGGAAAAAATGGAAGAACTGCATCAGACAAAAATCAACCTGTTCACCAATTTTTCGCATGAACTGCGCACACCGCTCACTCTGATCCTCAATCCGTTGGAAGAAATACTGCAAAACAACCATCTTTCCCCTTCGTTGCACGGAACGTTGAAACTAATCTATAAAAATGCCGGACGACTTCTCTATACAGTGAATCAATTGATGGATTTCCGCAAGAAAGAATCGGGACATTTACGGCTTTGCGCGGCAGAAGGGAATATCGTGAAGTTCACAAACGAAATTTTTACGGCGTTCAATGACTTGGCGCGTAACAGAAATATCGACCTGCGATTAGAATGTAAAATGGAAGAATTACAGATGTGGTACGACCGCGATTTGCTCGAAAAAGTATTGTTTAACCTCCTGTCCAACGCGTTCAAGAACACGCCCGACGGAGGCCGAATCACCGTATCCCTCTCGTTGTGGAAATTATCTGAACTAAAGCAGGCTTTCGAAAACAAAAGAAACATTTTCGCATCGTCCTGTATACACGATTTTGCGATGATAACGGTAAGCGATACCGGACAAGGTATTCCGGAGCAGGAACTGGAAAAGATTTTCGACCCTTTCTACCAAATACATCCTGCGAAAACGCAGACGTCACAACCGTCCGGCACCGGTATTGGGTTGAATCTCTGCAAAGGCGTCGTCGAATTGCATCATGGCGTCATCTGGGCCGACAATACTACCAATGCACAAGGAGCCGTATTTCATGTTGTATTACCCTTGGGAAAAGCGCATTTGAAGGAGAGCGACATCAACTCTTCATTCAAGAACAGCGAAGATCCGAGCCATTATATGATTCCCGAAGGTTCGGGAATATATCCGGAGAAAGTACCGCCGGAACAAGATACGCCGAAATTACCATATTCGGTCTTAATCGTGGAAGACAACATAGACGTTCGCCATTACATCAAGTTGCACCTGCAAAAATTATACTCGATTTATGAAGCAGACAATGGGCAGGCTGCCTTCGATATGGCGGTAGAATATTTGCCCGACCTGATTGTAAGCGATATCATGATGCCGGTAATGGACGGTATCCTGTTATGCCGAATGTTAAAAAACGACCTCCGTACGGGACACATCCCGATAATATTGCTTACCGCCCGCGTTACGGTCATGCAGGTGCAGGAAGGATTTGAAACCGGCGCCGACGATTATGTCGCCAAACCGTTCAATGCAGGACTGCTGGTGACGCGCATCCGCAACCTGATCGCTTCGCGCGAACGACTCAGAGAATTATTCGGAAAAAAAACGTCTCCAATCTTTCCCGATTTACCGACGTCGCAAATAGACAGCCGTTTTATGGATACAATCTACAAGTTCATCAACGAACACCTGACTGATCCCGACCTGAACATGGATCTCTTATACAAGGAAATAGGCATGAGCCGTTCCACTTTCTACCGGAAAATAAAATTACTCTCAGACCTGAATCCAAGTGAACTGATTCGCAATACCCGCTTATCGTTTTCCGCGAAATATATCACCGAAACCGATATGAATATTTCCGAAATAGCATACGAGGTAGGATTCTCAAGCCCATCCTACTTCACCAAATCATTCAAAGAACATTTTCATATGTCGCCCACAGAAATGAGAAACAAACTCACGCATAAAGTCTGATATGTCGCGCGGCGACAACGCTCCCTGTTTTTATCCGTCTGCGTGAGAATGAAGATTCTCTTGTAAACTTCCCCTATATATTTTGCCTGAAATTTTTATCCGTCTGCGTAAAACAGAGATTTTCATATAAATTTTCCCGAATTGATTTTGATAGTTGTTTTTTTACGCTAATTTTGTCGCACTCAAATAAATATAAATTATACGAAGATGAAGAAAATTGGAATTTTATTGATGTCGCTTACCATGATAAGCGTAATGTCGTGCAATGAAGGAAAGAAAAACGCCCAAAAAGAAGATACGGGCGCTCCGGAAGCCATTACGGAAGTTCAACAACCAAAGAAAGACAAAAAAGTTATTGTCGCCCGTTTAATCGTAAAGGAAGGACAGGAAAAAGCGTTTATTGAAGTTGCTTCAAAGTTGGTAGCCGCTACCCGGCAGGAACCGGGGAACCTCTTTTATTCTTTGTATCAATCGCCGCTCCAACCTGTTGAATTTATCTTTTACGAAGAATACAAAGATGATGCGGCATTTCAGGCGCACGCTTCATCCGCCCATTTTGCCGCCTTTGTCGAAGGGACCAAAGAACTGACAGCCGGCGATTTAATCGTAGATGAGTTTTAAGCGTTTATTTACGCGTACGGCCAACGCGCCGCGTAAGTGATAAAGTAATTTTTACGTTCGTGAGAGGCTGGCGCTGAAATGCGCCGGCCTACTTGACATTCAATCGAACCGTACTACGGTTGCGCCTGCCGGATAACCGGTTATTTTTCCGTTGTTGAAAATCAACCTGTTTTAATCCGTACGGAAATATCATTGGCAAGGAGATTGTTTTGTTCTGCGGAATATAGTTTAAAGTGAACGCCGTCATATCTGTTTAATCCGTATTTGGTACCGATCCGCATAAACCCAAGGCTGTACCGGGCGATGGAGGTGACGCTGCCGTTGGAAAGTCCGTCTTCGATGCCGATGTGAAGAAATCCGGCATGTTGCGTGTGACCGGCATGGACAGATTTTTATCATCTTCTACAGATTGGCGGGCAAATTTCCTTATACATCCGTCACCTTAAATCCGCAAATAATTTTTTAATATAACCGTATAGTTTTGGCAATCAAAACTATACGGCGTCAATTATTTTCACTATCTAATCTGACGCTTTTTTACGATTTGGTGACAGATTGATTTCCCCAGAGGTCAGGAAGTCTGAAATTAAAACCGCCATTTATCGGCTTCTGAGGGAAAATATTTCCTGCCGCGCACGGTAACAGGCGCAGTAAACGTTCTTTGACATAATGGTTTACACGTTTTACGGTAAAGATGGACGTCGATTGAAAAAAAAGATATACCTTTGCCACAAAAAATGGAGGAACAGCAATGTTATCACAAAGTCAGATAGATATTATCATCCGGTCGATGTTACCGTACAATCCTGTCAGGATAGGAATATTCGGCTCTGCAGCTCGCGGTGACGACTCGCCGGAAAGCGATATTGATATTCTGTACAGGTTTCAAAATGTAATAGGGTTTTCAAAATTTCTGAATCTGCAAGAATATCTGGAAAAGCATTTGACAAAAAAAGTAGATTTGGTTGATGAGCAGTTTGTTCATCCCAAAATGAAGCCATATATCATGAACGATTTAAAAATAATTTACAGCAATGGACAATAAGGAAAGAAACCTGTTTCGGCTGGAACATATACGCGATTGCATCAACAAAGTAGAATATCTGTCGGGCAAACTGCATGACTATGATAATTTTGAAAAACAATGGGTCGAACAGGATGCCATTATCCGCAACCTCGAAATTATCGGCGAAGCGTCTGTCAATGTCTCCGACGATTTGAGGGCGCAATACCCTGATGTTGACTGGAAAGAAATGCGGGGGATGAGGAATTTCGTAACGCATCAATATTTTGGAGTATCGCTCACCATTATCTGGGATATTGTGGTAAACGATATTCCCGTTCTAAAAAAGCAAATAGGAAACATCATCGACGATTTTGAAGGGAACTGATTATCAGCCTCACACTGTTTAAAAAGCGTGTAAACCGATTGTAAGGGATACCTCACGCACACACTGCTGCACATGTACGGAATGTTCTACGGCGTGGACATCAGTCTGCCCGACGCAACGACAAGCGAAGCGCCGCTCGGTGTGCAGGCGTTCAACACAGTAATTTTCACCGGCGCTTTTCTGATAGCATTGCTTTCGGTAAACCTTTCGAGCAAAGGGTTCCGGTGGTTTTCCCTCGTATGGGCATCGCTGTTCCTGTTGCTCAACATTTTTCATCCGGGCGCAACGGCGTTTGTCGAAGCGTTCGATCTCTCGCAGGTTTGCCTGCTGACGTTTGTATTGGCAGTGAATGTGTTGCTGACGGTTACGCTGTGGAAAAGTCTCAGACTTCCTGACCTCTTGGGAAATCAATCTGTCGCCAAATCGTAAAAAAGTGTCGGATTAGAGCCGGGAAAGATGGTTTGGGTTTGGTTGAGTTGTTCACATAAATTCAGACTTCCTGACCTCTGGGGAAATCAATCT
>JAIROL010000028.1 GCA_031257565.1 Tannerella sp.
TTATATCATCGATCATCAGGAAAACATGATTATCCTGTTGTACACCAATCGCATACCGGATACGTTAGTATGGGAAAAGTTCCTTAATACCGTTTATCAGGCGTTGGAATAATTAGCCACAATTTGGCAACAAAACTATGCTTTTGGATTATTCCTTTCCGAATCAGTCACTTGACCTGGTTGTAATTCGGAACAGGTAACGGATAAGTAATGAGATAACTACGTTCTCTCCGCAATTTATCTTTCAAGCAACAAATTTAATCTCGTTACATACATCAGGTAATAGCCTCGCTTATTGGCGTCCGACAAAAAGGAACGTTTTACTAATGTTTCAACGGACGATTGCTTTTCTAAAAAACAGGATAACAACTTGTCTGTCCTGCTTCCTGAAATCCCCATCCTTTTCGCCAGTTCGAAAAAATCCGTTTTGCCTGCATGTCCGGTCTTTTTATATGCTTCGCTTTTATAATCGTCTGCGAAAAGTCCTTTGTCCATTGCGAAATCGGTATCGTCAACGTGTAAGCGGGTATTGATTAAATCGTATGCAGGACTTAACAGATAATCTCCGCTTGACGATTCCAGCAGTGAAAAGTTTTTCAAGTGTGCATCGCCATTTGAAAAAAGATAGTTGAAGACGACTAATGAAAAATATTTTTCCAATTCGACCCTCCATGCAGGCGCGTATTTTTTTATCAAACAACCTGCTTCTTCGTAGCTGTAAGCGTACTTGAAATCGGCTCCGGCATTGTCTTTTGTTTTTCCGGATAGAGAAGCAAAATCTTCCTTGCCCCATTTCCCGCCCTCTTTTTTTACGTCAAAACGTCGGGTGATGTATGCCGGCGTTCCGTCCTTAAAAAATATCATTGCATTTCCGGCGGTGTTTATCCCGTAAACCTGTTTCGCTATTTGCATGGTTAAGTGTTCATTGGCGGGCGTCTGGTCGGCTTTCTTTAAATCTCGCGGGATGGGTTTCAGTATGTATGTCCCCTGCTCTCCCTCCTGCGTCAGGCGAAGCGTATTCTTATCCGGCAACAAACTTAATTTTTCCTGAGCGCCCGAAATGGATATGCGCTTGCGATTTTCCATGAACAGCTCGGCTACTTCTTCGCTCTGCTGCGGCGGCTCATAAGGTAAAACATGACTTACTTTTTTGCCGTCGAACAAATTCCGCAAACAGCTTGGGTTGTATGTGTTAAATCCTTCCGCCAGTGTTCCGGGACAATATTTTATGCTTTCCAAGTTCATTCTATTACAGGTTTAACGGTTATTGCTCCTGCGGCGTCCTGTTGCGCTGTTGCCATAAGTAAGCCGAAATTATCATTTTCGTCAATTCTTAATTGCGTACATTGCAGTTTGCGGTTCGCGCCTTCGCTCAACATGTTGAAAAAAAACGGAAACAGACAGTTACTCTCATATTCCTGCTGTGTTTTAGGAAGCGTCAGACTGACCGGAGGCTGCCGGCTGTCGGCAAAATAAGCGTCTTCATAGCGGAAAATATACTTGTTACGGCTTTCTTCCGTGAGAATCCCTGCCCGTTTTCCATTACGATAGATTGCTGCTTTCCTCATTTAGTTATCCTTTATACAATTTTTTTATTTCCATTTTTATTTCCATGCCCAGTACTTCGGCTAATTTATTCAATACTTCCAGCGATGGATTACCCTGTCCGCGCTCTAATTTGTAGAGGGTGTTTATGCTTATTTCCGCCAGTTCCGCCAAATGCGGCTGTGTTATTTTCAATTCTTTCCTGCGGACTTTAATAATTTCACCTAATTGTTTTACTGACATTATATTGTGATTTAGGGTGCAAAGATACGGAAGTTTTTTGTATTGTCAAGCAAAAATCACATTATAATATGATTTTTGCTTTTAAAACTTAATCAGCCGGAATAAAATATTCCGGCTGATTAAAAAAACATCTATTCTAAAAAATCAGTTACCATAACCAGGATTCTGTACCATATTCGGGTTTGCAGTCATCTCATCACGAGGAATCGGCATCAGAATCTTGTAAAAATCCCAATTGAATTTCCGGGTTTCATCCGTCAGCAGAGCCGAAGTATGCGAAGTTCCTTTTCGTTCGATCGTCTGATTATTACGCATTGCGTCAAACAGGCGGTGTCCTTCTCCTACTAATTCCCTGCGACGTTCATTTAAAACCCGTTCAAGCGTCAGATCATCGGCTGTTACTGATTTTTCCGGATTGGCTCGACTGACGATTGCATTCAGATATGCCGCCGCGCTTTCTTTATTATTCAATTTGACGGCGGCCTCGGCAGCAATCAGATAAGCCTCGGAAATACGCAGGACAGGTATATTGGAGACCTGATAATTCGGAGCAACATACTTCAACAGATAATCGCGGTTTTTCGCATATCGTTCTATAATCTTCAGACGAACATCTTTTTCATCCTCCAGAAGAAGATTCATATAATCCGCGCTTAGGCTTATATCATCGTATCCGGATCGATGCATCAGGTAACTTATAAATTCTTTTGAATCCGATATTTCATCGGCCGAATTATAGATCGCATAAAAATATTCGGAACCTGTTTGCTGGCTCCATGCAGAAGGATATGCCGCCGTTGTAAACAATTTGAAAGAAGATCCCTCCGCCTGTTTCAATAAATCCGCAGAAACTTCATAGGCTTTCGCATTATCGCCCTTATACAAGTAAGCGCGAGCCAACAGTAAACGGGTTGCAAACCAGTTTAATTGTCCGTCATTCCGGCTTTTTGAAATAAGTCCGGAAGCATCTTCCAGATCTTTTATAACCTGCGTATAAACTTCGGCAACCGTATTACGTGCAGGTTTGGTTTCATTGGATAAATTTTCCGTTACAACAGGTACTCCCGGAGACGCCCCATTGTCTTTTGTATAGGGCATGCCATAGATTTTAACCAGGTCAAAATGTGACATTGCCCTCATGGTTAACGCCTGCCCCCTGATATTATTAAATCGTGTCTTTTCAGAATCGCTTGCCATATATTTATCGGTGAAAGTGATAATATTATTTGCATTACGGATAGCCTGATAAGGAAACGCCCAGAAATTAGACGGCGCATCTACTGCATTAAAAGAAAAAAGATAATATTTTGCGACGCGTTTGGAATCCCCTCTGGCTTGCATATCTTCGCCCTTGGCGTCCCCGTAATAAGTAAAACGCGCGCCATAATATTCATATTTACGATACAGATCATAAATCCCGTTCAGCGCATATTCGGCTTCAGTCAGTGTTGTTAAACTTTTTTCCGTTTCGGCAGACGTCTGGGGCGTCATTTCATCCAGCCAGTCATTGCCGCAGGCGGAGAAAAGAAACAAAAAACTGATTATTGTCGGAAATAAATATATATGTTTCATTGTTATTTGTTTTTAAATTAAAATTTAACGTCGATGCCAAATGTAAAAGTTTTCATTTTAGGCGTTTCAAAATAATATTCTCCATTACGCGGAATTTCCGGATCATAGCCGTCATAAGCAGCCCATGTTAGCAGATTTGCTCCGGAAAAAAAGAAACGTACATTATCCAGATATGCTTTATGAACAATCTGATCAGGTAATGAAATACCGAACGTAAGACTTTTCAGACGAAGATGATCGCTTGAATGAATACGTCTTGAGTTTACCACGCTGGCCATACTGTATGGATTACCGACCATAAACATTTCGATATCCGTCGCATCTCCCGGCTGTTTCCAACGATCCCTGTAAAGCGTTTGGATAGCGCCTTTTTCCGATTTGCCGGCATGTTCCAGTTTGCTTGCGCCATAATCATAAGAATAGCCGCCCAATGTATACGTAAACATAAAGTTCAAATCAAACCATTTATACCTCAATGTGTTCAACCATCCTCCACTCAACTTCGGATCCGGGCTTTTATAGACGATATAATTAGCGTCATCCGAATTTCCGGTGATTGTTCTGTCGCCGGGTTTATCCGGATCATTCACATAATACTGCGGATAACCCGTTTCCGAATCGATTCCTGCAAATTCTTTTACATAATACTGATAATAAGAATGTCCGACTTTACGAATATAATAAGAACCGATAATTTCGTCCTGGCCTCCCAGATCGACGATCTCATTTTTATTATGTCCGAAATTCAGTGACGACGTCCACGTAATCGGTTTGGAGCGAACGATATCCGCATTGATATCCACCTCGATACCGGTATTTTTTACTTCTCCGACATTTGTAAGAATCGAGCCGAATCCGGTTACCATCGACAGGTCCAGATCCATTAACAGATCGGACGTCTGACGTCTGTAATATTCAACTGTAGCGCTTATACGGTCAAATAATTTGAAATCGACGCCAATATTCATATTGTAATTTTTTTCCCATTTCAGGTCTTTATTTCCTATTTGAATCTCTCTCAAACCCGGCTTGGAATTGTAAGCGTAACCAAAGGCGACCAGATCCATATATCCATAATAATCAGATGGCAAAGTGCCATTACTACCATAAGAAACGCGCAGCCTGAAATCGGATAATACAGGACGAATATCTTTCATAAATTCTTCCGAAGAAACCCTCCAGGCTCCCGAAGCAGACCAGAATGTACCCCAACGGCTATCCCGGTGTAATCGTGAGGAGCCGTCGATACGGGCGCTTGCTCCCAGATAATATTTACTGTCATAATTATAATTGGCATTTCCCAGATAAGAAACCAAACGCCAACCGTAATCGCCATAACCGGATAAGCCTGAGATACTGGCGCCATTCGAGATTTGATGTTTATCCACGCTTGGAAAATCTTTTACCGAACCGGACAGATATTTACGCTTGTATTCATGAGTTTCATATCCGATCAAGGCGTCAATGTTATGTTTGCTATTAAGGGTCGTATAATAGCTAAGATTATTTTTCCAGACGAGCTGATCGTATTGATAAAGAGAATTACTCATTGAACCGTTATCGCTTGAGCCGTCTGTCGAACGCGGATCCGTCCACGACTTATATTCGGAATTCGTATGATCCAGGCTCAATGTGGTATTGAAAACCAGACCATCCATAAAGGTATAATTCGCAAAAACAGTATTAAACGAACGATCTACAATCTGTTTTTTATAATTGAGATCCAAAGCCGATTTCGGGTTACGCTTTCCGTTTTCCAGCAGGTTCACATTGTAGGAACCGTCCAGTTCGTATATATGATCTGACGCCGACACTTTATGGCGTGTGGAATAGATCGGCGAAGTATACGTACCGCCTTCGCTACTTCCTAGTTGCTCCATCCTTGAATAAAGGATATTTGCTCCCAGCTGCAACTTTTCGGTCATTTTATATTTCATATTAACGCGTCCGGTAATACGCTCAAGGCCTTGCTGCCTGACAATGCCCTCCTGATTATTATAAGCCAGAGATGCATAATAAGAAGTCTTCTTATCGCCTCCCGAAGCTGAAAATTCATAATTTTCATAGGGAGCGCTATTGTTAAATAATTCTTTTTCCCAGTCAATCCATTCATACAATGCAGTTCCTGCTTTTGGTTCCGGAGCCCATGCATCAATATTGGCATTCGCGTATTCAATCGCTTCCGCGTCCGTTTTTTTGTTCAGGTAATAGGCCTGATTATAAAGTCCTTCCCAGAATGTTTCGCGTCTTTCGGGCCCACCCATTACAGGACGGTAGTTTGTAGCATATTTAGAAAGCCCCCAGTCTGCTTTCAGGTTAAAAGAAGTTTTTCCATCCTTACCCGATTTTGTTGTGATCACAATCACGCCGTTTGCCGCCCGCGAGCCATATAATGAAGCCGCCGCCGCATCTTTAATAACAGTAATATTTTCAATATCGGAAGTATTCAGCGTTGCCATAATATCTGTTCCGTATTCATCCTGCCCGCTTGTTACGCTGGTCATAACCGGCACGCCATCAATCACATACAGGGGACTTGTCGATGCGTTGAACGAACCTAAGCCACGGATTGTAACTGAAGTTTCAGCTCCAAGCGCGCCGGATGCAGCGCTTAATTGGATACCCGGAGCGCTACCCTGCAGCAATGATTTAAAATTGCTTACGGGAATATCTGTTTTATCCGTCATTTTCACAACGGAAGCCGATCCGGCAAATGCCGACTTTTTAATTGTCGCATAACCCGTTATAACCACTTCATCCAGTATGGCCGTATCTTCCTTCATGGCGATCCTTACCGGCGTACCGGAAGTCGCTTTCACCTCCTGCGTAATATATCCGATATATGATACCAGCAATATAACTTCCTGTCCCGGATCTGCGCTAATCGTGAATTTACCGTCCATATTTGTTATATTACCGGTTTGGGTTCCTTTTATCAGCACATTTACTCCTGGAAACGGCTCTCCCGTTTCATCCAGGACTTGACCGGTAATACTGACTTTCTGTTGCGGAGCGGCAATAGTAACCGTTTCCGATTTTGCTTTTCGGATAGTCACCACTCCATTATGAATATCATAAGTCAAATGGGTGTTTTTCATACATTTGTCAAGTACGTCTGTGGCGCTCTCATCTGTAGCCCGAACTTCATTGATCTTTACCTCGCATACGTCCGACGTACTGTAGATAAAGGTAAAATCCGTTTGTCTCTGTAACTCCCAGATGACGTCGTTTAAGGTTACATTTTTCAAATTTGCTGTTACCGTCTGTGCGCAAACATCTGTTGTCGCATACGACAAACCGGAAAACAGAAATCCGAAGATCAAACATGCTGCGAAGATTCTTTTGTATTTTCGCAACCCTGCATTACTTTTTGTTTTTTTCATACCAGTAGTTTTTAAAATTAGTTATTTACGTTTGAAAATTATGTTATTTCCTTTTACAACAATGTTAACGTTTTCCGTTTTTTCAAGCAGTTCCAGAAAAGGGGTTATTTCCTTATAACGATTCAGATTACATCCGAACCGTAGTTTTTTTACCGCAGCATCTTCATACGAAACATGGATATCGTACCAGCGTGCAAGATTATTCATCATATCTTCCAGGTAAACATCTTTAAAATAAATTTTCCCATTTACCCATGATGTGTATAGGAAAACATCGACTTTTCTTATTTTCAATTCTTCGGAATCCTTGTTCATATAAGCTTGTTCCGAAGGCTTTAATGTCTTGCTTACCCCCAAAGCCGTACTTACTCTAAGCGAACCTTCCACCAAAGTTGTCTGATGAGGCTCGCCATCATAAGCAGAAATATTAAATGTTGTTCCCAAGACTTCCACATCTATTTTTCCAACCCTGACGATAAAAGGTTTCCTGCTCTCGGCAACTTCAAAATAACCCTCTCCTTCAAGAGTTACGATTCTCTGATCTTTTACAAAACGAACGGGAAATTGTAAAGAACTCATTGCATTCAGGTGAATTTTTGTTCCGTCGCTCAATGTAAGCGCATATTCGCCTCCCAACGGAACATCTACTTTATTATAGATTTCCTTTTCTTCGGATTCATTCGCATTCGCAGGCTGATAATTGAGCACATTCCGATCGATTGTGATCGCCGTCCCGTCTTTTTCTTTCAGTTTTGCATCGAAACCAGCCTGCAGGTCAATCGTCTCTCCGCCGCCTAAAGTAAGAGTCGCTTTCTTTTCTCCGGGAAGTATCCGAATTTCCTGATCTTCTATCCGTTCTGCAACAGTATTTTCACCTGAATTAAAAATATAAACAGAAAAAACAATCATCGCAGGAACGATTAATAGGGCCGCATATTTACTCAAATTCAAAAACATCTTTCTACGGCGGATGGAACTTAATCTACGTTCTAATTGCATCCACGCTCCATTTTTGTCGAAACACTTTCTTTTCCGACAATATTCCACAAGATTTTCAGTTGCGCAAATATGCCGGAATAATTCTTCATTTCCGGGAGAACTGTCTCTCCATTCTTTCAAGCCGGTTTCCTCTTCAGACGAAAGCGTACCTGATAAATATCCGGAAATCAGTTCCGCTATATAGAAATCTTTCTTTATCATTATTTTTATGTTTTTTTCTTTCTTCTAATAACAGGTGAAAAAGAAAAACGGGTGAATGAAAAAGAAAAATTTCAAAAAAAAAGAGTTCAAATCATAAAGAGAAGATAATAATTATTTTTAAAAATATCACGTAACTTCTTGTAGGCTATCTTTTTCAAGGAACGGACATTTTCCAGGGATACGCCCATTTTTTCTGCAATTTCTCCGTTAGACAACCCTTCCAAAGCATACGTCATAATGTTTTTCATTTGTTTAGGCAACTTATTTATCCCTTCTGTAAGTATGCGATAGGTCTCTTCTTCAATCACATGATCGTGAAAAAAACCTTCCTCATTTTCTTTAAGCATTTTTTGAGTATATTCATGAACAACTTTAAGGCGCTCTATTTCATTCAGGCAACGGTTACGAACAGAAGTATACATAAACGCTTTAACCTGATACAGATTAGAAAAGTCATTTCTTCTCTGCCACAATTTAACCCACTTTGCAGTCGATCAAATCATAAACCTCTGTAAATCGGCTAAATCCATTTTTTCGAATTCCGATTTGTGCACTACAAATTTTCGTTTAGTGAAAGGTTGCGATTTGTA
>JAIROL010000053.1 GCA_031257565.1 Tannerella sp.
ATCTGTTTAAACACCCGTTCCCATCGCATTTTTCCGGTATGCGGGTCTTTCGATTTCCAGATAATCGGGGCTTTACCGACAATGTATTCTTCCGGCGCCAGTCCCCAGTAGCGCGAATCCTGCGAATCCTCCGTCCAGTCGCCGGCCATGAAGTAATAGTTCTTTTCAAAGCTATACGAGGATAGGGGGCGACCGTCCATGAAAACTGTGTCGTTGCGAAACGTCAGCGTCGCCTGCCGTTCCCATTCCACCAGTTTCCCGTACAGCACGAAATTCGTGCGGTTCATAGGCAGTACGTCGCCTTTGGCCGGAATGTACATCGGCCCGAAATGAAGAATGTTCCACTGCAGTACGGAATCATGCGGAAAGGTAAGGTACATCTCCTTCGAGAATGAGGCGCTGTCACGTCCGGAGAGCCGCTGCTGCGATTCCACGTTGCCCGGCGGTAACGCTGCGCTGCCGACATGATAAAAGCCGTCGCGCACTTCAATCGTGTCGCCCGGCAGTCCTACACAGCGCTTGACATAATATTTCAGTAAGTGCATCTCCATCTGCCCACTGCTTTTCGGATAGGGTATATGAAAGACCAGCACGTCGTTGTGCCGTATTTTCCGCAAACCCGGCAGACGGCGAACCGTCACCTGTTTCCCGTCCAGCGCGTCAAAAATATTGAAAAGACGTGCGCCAAGGATCGGCTTCCATACAAAAACAACGTCGCCGCCCATCAGTGTCGGATGCATCGAGCCGCTTCGCACACTAAACGAAGCAAACAGGAATATCAGCCCCGCAATGTAGACCAGAACAAGGATACACCCCCAAAACACGATGTCAACGACGATGTTGCACAGTTTCCGGAACAGTTTTTTATCTTTATATGACGTCATTCTTTTTTCCTCTATTCATGTTTGTAAATTCCATACGGCAAATATACATGATGTATCGAAAATATACAATGTATATTTACCTTTTCCCGTTTTATTAACTGAAAACCGGAAAGCAAGGAATAGACGTTATAATCTTTCCCCCGTTCTACAAAACGGTAGTGTCTCAAATCCGTTGAAAAGTATTATTTTTGCAAAAAAACTCATGAAATATTTTCATATAACAGTATGCTCTTTTTGCAACAATGATGACTTGGTAAAAAACGGGCACAGTGAAACAGGGACGCAAAGATGGCGTTGTAATAAATGTAGAAAAAGTTTCCGGTTGGAATACAAATATAGGCGCCACCATTCGTTGTACGTTAGAAAAAAAATAACTTTTATGTCTTCGGACGCCTGTTTAGAAGAAAGATATGATTTAAAAATCGGGTTTCCGAAGCATACCAAAACAAGCCCTGATAATAAATACATTATCAGGGCTTTGCATTTCCAGTGATCCACCTGGGGCTCGAACCCAGGACCCCATCCTTAAAAGGGATGTGCTCTACCTGCTGAGCTAGTGAATCGACCGAGACATTCTATTGAATGCGGGTGCAAAGGTAATGCTTTTTTTTTTATCTGCAATTTTTTTTGATACTTTTCAGCGATTCAGGGAGAAAAAAAATCAGGTAACGAGTCCGGCCGGAATTATTGAGAGGCAAAAACCCGTCTGCCCGTGCAGGAATACACATACCGGATAGCCGTCCTTACCTGCCGCAAGAACGTCAAAGATCAATGGGATGAAACAATATTCAAAGAAACAGTGGTAAAGACTCCCATGGGAAACTCTACCATGTTGCTGTACGAAGAAGAAGTTACCTTAGTCAAAGCAAATATCAATCAGATTAATACTGTTTATCCCGGAACTTCTTTGACATTATGCTTCAAAGTCGCGACAATCCATCCTGAACCGGCTCATGCCTCCAAATCTAAAGATTGTGACCGGTAAAGCGCTGTCCCTGTGGAATATCGCCATTGAAGCAGAATAAACCGTTCGAGAGAGTAAGCCATCTAAATTCCTGTTTTGGATGCAAATGTATAAATATAAGGCGCAATCTGCGAAAGGATTACGCCTTACAATTTATTTTCTAATCAGCCGTCTAATTTCCCCAATCCACAACACCGGCGATGTAATGCCAATGATCATTGCCCAGTCGGAAAGTTTGAGCGGTACAACATTGAACATTTCGCCGCCAATGCTGACTATCAGCCATTGACCGGCGACGATTACTGCCGCAATAGCCAAAAATCCGCTGCATTTACCGATGCTTGCAAAGGCGGATTTGCCGGTCATAAAGGCTTTGGCATTGAACATGTTCCAGAATTGTAGCATCACAAATATGGTAAAGAACAGCGACAGCTCATACTGGGACAATCCGTTGCCCTGCCCAAAATTAAATAAATTCGCGACAAATTCAACCGGACTGAAATCTTTCAGCGTGGTAATGTCTGCATGTTTGAAATACTGTACCAGCCCGAACAGCAAAACAACAAACAGGGCGCCCACACTCAAGATGGCTTTTGCCATTGGCTTGCTGATGATATGGTCGGTCGTTTTGCGCGGTCTGTCTTTCATAACCTTTTCACTTGGCGGCAAAGAGGCCAGCGCCAAAGCTGCAAAAGTATCCATAATCAGGTTTACCCACAGCATCTGCGTAACGGTCAGCGGCGACTCCGTACCCAGAAACGCGCCGAGCAGCACGATGATGCAGGCTGCCACGTTAATCGTCATCTGGAAAAGGATAAACCGCTGAATATTCTGATACAGCGAGCGTCCCCACATTACTGCCCGCGAAATGCTGCTGAACGAATTGTCGAGAATGGTGATGTCGCTCGCCTCTTTGGCAACGCTTGTGCCGTCTCCCATCGACAAGCCGACCTGCGCCTGATTCAATGCCGGAGCATCGTTTGTGCCGTCGCCGGTTACAGCTACTACCTGATTTTTTTGCTGTAAAAGCGCAACCAAGCGTTGCTTGTCCATCGGACGGGCGCGTGAAATGATTTTCAAGTCCAAGACCTGTTTCAGGAGTTCGTTATCGGTCATTGCCGCAAACTCCGTTCCTGTAATATGATGACACTCCTGTTCGTTTTCTGTCCACAAGCCAATCTGACGACCGATTTCCTTTGCCGTACCCGACGTGTCGCCGGTAACGATTTTCACATCTATTCCGGCTGCAACACAGGATTTTACGGCATTGGGGACTTCTGCGCGGACAGGGTCGGAAATGGCGACAATGCCCAAGAAAGCGAGGTCGGCATGTTGTATTTTCCCCTCTTTGATATAATCTTTATCGTCTTCTATTACCTGACAGGCAAATCCCAAAGTCCGCATTGCCTTGCTTTGATATTCAAGCAGCTGTTTTTCGACTTCTTCTTTTGAAACAGGCATGTTTTTACACAATCCCAACACAATTTCGGGAGCGCCTTTAACATACAATACTTTTTTATTCAGCAACGGCGAATTGGCAATCGTCGCCATGTACTTGCGCTCGGTGGAAAAAGTCAGCTGTTCAACCACTTCTGCATCTTCGCGCAAAGGCAGGTAATTGACGCCGTTTTCGTGCAGCCAAAGCAATAAAGCCCCTTCGGTCGGGTTGCCCAGCGCTTTTATTTTTGCAGGGTCGGAATAATCAAGATAGGCGGTTGAATTTGCTGCAATACCTTCTTTTATAATATCCGTAATGCCCTCGCTGCCATAGAATTTTGTTTCATACACTTTCATCCGGTTTTGCGTCAGCGTGCCGGTTTTGTCGGTGCAAATAACGGTAGCCGCGCCCATCGTTTCGCAGGCGTGCATCTTGCGCACCAAATTGTTGGTACTCAACATCCGTTTCATGCTCAATGCCAGGCTCAATGTAACCGACATCGGCAAGCCTTCGGGAACAGCAACCACAATAACCGTTACGGCAATCATAACGGTTTTTAGCACAAAGCTACCGAAGAGAACCCAGTCGAAAGCCCCTTCCAAACCGGTAAAATACCAAATCAGCCGCCCGATTGCAATCAAAACGGCAATGGCATAGCTTGCCTTGGTTATCAGGTCTGCCAGTTTATCCAGCTGCTGATTGAGCGGCGTTTCAACGGAATTGTCGATTTGCGCCCCCTCGTACACTTTGCCGTATTCGGTGGCGTCGCCAACCTTGAAAACGCGCATAATGCCGTGTCCGTCCGCAACCGCAGTCCCTTTCATGGTATGATTGGACGGATAGGTCGCGTCCCTGTCGAAGTCCGCCGGATTGGTTGTTTTTTTGCAAACCGGCTCGCCTGTCAGCGTCGATTCGTTGATTTGCAGCGATATCGCTTCCAAAAGTTCGCCGTCTGCCGGGACTTCCTCGCCTGTTTCCAAAATCACGACATCGCCCACTACGACTTCTTTTTTCGGAATCTGGCAGACGTTGCCATTGCGGATAACCTTGACCAGCGTATCATCATTGACTTTGTTCAGCACTTCAAACTTTTTGTTGGCGCTCAATTCAAACAAAAAGCCTACCACTGTTGCCAGCAGTACGGCAATCAGAATACCCAGCGGCTCGAAAAAAGCATGCATGCCCGCATGTCCCGAAAAATACTCGTAACACGACACGCCTGCCGACAACAGCAGGGCGAGCAGCAGGATAACGATAATCGGGTCGGTAAACTTTTCGAGGAATTGCTTCCACAATGGTTCCTTTTCCGGCGGAGTTAAAATATTCTCGCCATACGTTTTGCGACTTTCGACAACTTGCGCATCGGTCAAGCCGGTGTAATGATGATTTGATTGCATAAATTTTATTCTGTTAAATGTTAAACTTAATTATACCTGTTTTCTTCCTTAATTATTTCGCAGAGGCGCAAATCGGGGCAACTAAAATTGTAACAAATAATGGATTAAATCAATACCCGCAAAAACCAATATCAAAACACCAATTATAGCGCAAGCAATTAATATAAATTTTCGGTATGTTTTTTTTTTCTTCTTTCCTTTCTTGAAAAACAAGTTTGGCAAGACTAACCACACAAATAATCCGAGTATTGCTTTGATAATTATTCCTGTCATAAATTTTAATAAAAAAGGGCGTTACTTTTTCAGGGCAACACCCTTCTGATTAAATAATTACTTTACCAAATCCAACGTTGCCGGAAACTTTTTCGCTTTGCTCTTCAAATTTACCAGCAATGCTTTTTCAATTTTGTCTAATCGACCATCGCCTTGAATTTTTGAAAGTAACCACTTAGCTTCCTCATCATCAACTATGCCATCTTCTAAAAGATAAGCGGAAATTGCTTCGACAAAAAGCGTTTCCCAACTGCTGTGGTTAGCTTTTCCTGAAACGGCGTCATTCAACTCGAACAGAAAATCTGCTTCATCTCTGTCAATTTTGCCATCAGCGTACAATACCTCGCGAAGTTGTTTCACTTCGGCTTCATCAATCACGCCATCGGCGAGTATTGATTTTTTTAATTCGTGCCATTTGCTCATTATAGAACAATTTTTTAATGATTAATAAACATTACCATTTCGGTACATTTCATTGACTTTCCGTTGTATCTCTTTATACTCGCTGCCCAGCGCTCGTTTTCGGTCTTCTCCATTTCCGAAATCGCCTCTGATAACTTTTTGGACTTTTTCTTCAAGCGTTCCTTGCGGAAGCACAGAAAGCGTAGGGCTTGCAGCAGGTTTCACCGTTGCCGGTTGTACGCTTTGCGCAGGAGTTGTTACCGATTCAGCGGGTTTTGTTGTCGGTTGCTCACTTGTAGCCGGTTCAAGCGTTTCTTCGCTTGCAGGTTTATCGGTATCTTCGGCTGCAAGAGTTGGGGCGACAGCCTTTTCCTTTGCAGCGGGCGCTTGTTCCGTAACAGTAGCCGGTTGTTCAACTTGTGCAGGCGTACTTTCGTTTGCTGCATCATTGCCTTTTGTAGAACATTTCCGAACCAAGAAAATAACTACAACGATTGCAATTATCACGAGCAACAGCCAAAGCCGCCATTTGGATTTCTTTTCAGGTTTGGAATTTCCTCCTGAAATTGTTGCGGTGTTTGACGCTTGTTCTTTCGACAAATTGAATTTGCTTGCAGCGCCATCATTTTTAGAAAGATTAAACCCTTTCTTTTCTTCTCCTTTCGAGAGATTGAACTTATTATTTGCCATAATTGTAGATTTTTAAGTGTATTGGTCAATTAATGTTGGCAAACTGCCTTGCGAACCGCGACCGAGCGCTTCAAACTCCCACTCGCCGCCAATACGGTACAGGCGTCCAAATTCTACGGCATCTTCGTCTTTGAAATTTTCAGAGAGCGTATAACGCATAATTTCATCACTTGTTTTTTCATTCATGATACGCAGATAACAACCTTCTACCATTCCGAAATTTAGAGCAAGCGTTCTTCTGTCGCGCTTGTCGTCATTCGGATATTTACAGATTGTAACGGCGATAATGATTTGTTCTACCCTTGAATCTACTTTTGATAAATCCAAAATCATATCTTCGGTATCGCCAACAGCATTGTCATCGCTACCTTCGCGTTCGTCCACAGCGCCCAACATAGCGCCGTCTTGTGAAAGCGGCCGCACATTTCCTTCTGCATCTTTACCTTTGTTATCACATCCATAGAATACAAAAAAACCGTCGTCAGGAATTTTGAAATTGCTGTCAATCATAAACGCAGATACATCCAAATCGAAATTTGGACCATTAGGGTCTTCATTTGCCTGCCAACCCAAACCTATGCGAACATTTACAAGCCCGCCATCGCTTTTGGAAAGGTTAAACCTTTCACCGCTTTTTGATAAATTAAATCTTGCCATGTTTATTTAAATTTAAAGTTCTAAATATTAATTTCAGTTGTAATTTTCCGACCACAGACATAACACTTCTGATATTCCTCTTGCCGATAAATTTTCCTGTATAGTCATTTTTTTTACGGTTTAATGTTATTGATAATACTCTACTAAACCGCCCAATCCATCGGAATAGGCTAAGTCGAAAGCCTCAAAAATCCATTCGCTCCCGCTTTTATAAAATCTTCCGATAATTAAAGCATTAGCGTCGGAAAATTTTTCTTCAAGTAAATACTGACACAGCGCTTCGCCGGTGTCGGCATTGTAAACTCTCGCAAACGAATTCCGAATCATTCCAAAATCCTGTTTGCGTTCTTCGGCTTTGTCAATAGTGATAGCAAACACTATTTGCGTTGCCTGCGGATTGAGTTTTGACAACTCAATATTGATAGTTTCGTCGTCTCCATCGCCCGCACCTGTGCGGTTGTCGCCGTTGTGAACAACAGCGCCATCGGGACTTTTCAGGTTGTTGTAAAAGACGAAAAACTCGTCGGCAAGCAGTTTCCCGTTTTCGCCAAGAATGAAAACAGAAGCATCGCAATCGAATGGGAATGGCGAAGCGCCATCGTTTACGTCCCAGCCTAACCCTACCGTTATCTTGTTGATACCCGGTTTTTCTTTTTGAAGGTTTATTTTTCCTCCTTTTTTCAAATCAATTGCCATTGGATTTTATTTTTAAAATGTTACTAAATATATTTACTAAAATGCTTGTTTACTTTTTCTTTGATGGCGGCGGCGGCGGCGGAGGAGGCATGCTTTTCCCACTACTGTTTTTTTGAGGTGGCGGCGCAACTGTTCCACTTCCGCTATTGTCTTTTTTTGGGGCAACCGGTGGTGGCGGACTTGTTTTTACTCCACTATTTGCAGTAGCCACAGGAGGTTTTGGCGGAGCAGGAGGTTTTGGCGGAGCAGGAGGTACAGCAGGCGTTTTGGGTACGACAGGTGCAGACTTTACCAGGGCTGCCGGTCGTGGCGGCGCAGGTGGAGTCAGTGATTTTTTCTTTTCCTCAACTGCTTTTATCTGCCTTAAACAATACTCATTATTGGGCGTTATTTTCAATGCATCATTATAAGTATTTACAGCAGCATCAAACAAACTGCTTTCAAAGTTGCTATCTGCGGTTTTGACCAATGTATTAAATTGTATTTCAATTTTTTGCAAAACAGAATTGATTTCTTTGATTTTTGCTTTTGCCTCATTATGATTTGAATCAAGTTGCAAAATTTTTTCAAATTCTACTTTTGCATCTGTCCATTTTTCTTGAGCAAATAATTTTTCAGCAACAGCCATCAGCCTGTTTATTTCTTTCTGTTGTTGTTTTTGCTTTTTAATTTTCTCTTTTGTTTCAAGAATATTGTTGCGAATAACGGCGTTATCATCAATTTCTTTTGCTAGCTCAAATACATTCAAAGCGCTTTCAACTTCGCCGCTTTCGATAAGTTTTTCCGCTTTTTTTATCAGCGATTTATATTGCTCCTGTCTGATTTTCAATTCATTTTGTTGGTCTTTCAATTTTCCTGAAAATTCCTTATACAAAACGTTACTATCGTCTAAACCAATCGCATTTTCTATATTTGTCAGCGCATCCTGCAACTTTTCTTCTTTATCCAATTCAACTGCTCGTTCGTAGAGTTTTTGGGCTTCTCGCCGGTTTGCTTCGAGTTTTTTCTCTGCTGCAATTTTTGCCTGTTCTGCTTTGGCTTCAGCTTCTTTTGCCGCATCAATAACCCGCTGTTCGGCAATCTTCCTTTCTTCGGCTTCCGCCTTTGCTTTGCTGCGCTCTTTTTCGTTAATGTAGCGTCTGAAATCTATTTTTGGATAGACAGAAAGAATCTCCCGAATATTCTTGTTGGTGTATGCAAACAGTTTCTTTTTCCGCTCGTCATCATCCCTGAAAAGATTGTTGAAACGCTGTTTTACAAGCGAATTGTTGAAACAATCGCCCAAAAGGAAAATTCCGGCAATGTCGCCGCTAACGTTATCACTTTTATAAGCATTAAAGTAATCCATCAACAGATTTACGAAATCGTTAGTAATTGTTTCAATATCAGATTTTTTTACTAAAACCTGTTTTGTGGCGCTTGGCATTGGCGACAAACTTTCTGTAATAAGTACAGGCGAATTATCGTTTTTGGCTTTTGCATCAATTTTCTTTAACCATTCATCCGCCCTATACTCTTTCTTCTCAATCTCAGCAGGAATTTCATTTTGATTTAATGCGCCAACGCTAATGTTTATTTGATTGATTACATAACCGACCAATGCCCGCTTACGCGGGTCGATGCCCATCCCCTCGTATTTTCTCTTTTCGCCGTCAAGCATAAAATAGTTGTCGGAAAAAACTAATTTCATAATATGCAAGGTGGCATTGGTGGCAACAAGCAGCAAGGTTGTACTTCCATTTGCAGGAAGAAATTCTTTTTTGCTGTACGGATAATAAGCAACCAATTCAGCCAAAGGAACAGTATAAGAATCAATCTGAAAACCTTGTGTCTTAATATATTCTACTGTTTTTTGCTTTGCCAAATCGCTGATTGATAATGAGAATGTAATCAGTGTGTGAATATTTTTCGCGGTTTCTTTCGTGATTTCGGCATATTTATCTTTGACGGTTTTTAGTAAATCGGAATATTGCAACAGTTCGATTGCGTCTTTTTGAAATTCGCCTCTCTTAAATGTTGTATGTCCATCAGTTATGATATTAAAAAACTTACCATAATAATTGCTTACTTCTTTGTTTGCATTGTCGCGGTTGTTTTTACCAAAAGAAATTCTGTTGGAACGCGGGTCATTGTAAAAATAGAGCCACAACAAGTCGTCATTGCCACTGGAAATAGAGTAAGAGTTTCCCTTGTCGGTGCAAACCGCACCGACAATAAACTCTACATCAAAGTGTAATACTGCATAGCTCATTCTATTACGACTTGAAAATTTCGGGGATTAGAATTTTTTCCAAATAGCACAAGCCTTCCGCTATCAAAATCGGGAAACGGAACTCAAACTTATTGGTTATTTGTTTGGCATTGCGGGCTTTCTTGTATTCCGGGTCGTTTTGAATATAAGCCGACAACAGATTCGTAAGGTCTTTCGCCTTATTTTCTATTGCGGCAATATTTGTTACCAAACCGGATTTATGCCCAACAAAATCAATGAAAATACGCAAAAACTCGTCAAAGTTTTCCAATTTGTCGGGGAACTCAAACTGTCCAATATTTTCAAAATATTCCGGCTCAACAACCGTATCTTCGGTAAATTCAACAAATTGTCCGTTTTGCAAGTATTTCACTCCTTTTTCGGCAATAATATCCGATGTATAACGAACATTGCCGTCATAAACCAAATCGGTATCAACTGCCAAACCTTTTGCCACTTCCGATTTGTTGTCTTCACGGATTTCATTGCGGTATTTCAACTGAATCCGTTCTGCGCCCTCGCCGAATCCCCGCCGGAAACATTCCTGAAAATAGGCAATTGTTTGCATCATCCCTGGTTTGGTTTCTAACCAGTGGAATAAACGACCGCCTTTTCCGAAAGGCAATAAATGAACATCGCGGATGGCTGTCAAATTGTTTTCTTTTATTGTTTTTGCACAAAGCTTTCCCGCGTAAAAAACAAGAAGTCCTGTTACATAAGCAGGAATAGCATAGACAAACGGAGCAGAAGTGCCAATATAAGAATAGAACAGCCCAAAATCGTCATCGGGCAGCTGGTCGAAAACGCTGTTGAGATAAAATGGCGCTTTGTGTCCTGCCGAAAGAATTTCTTTGATATTTTCTACATGGATTTTCTTTTGGCTTTCGTGATATTCGTAAATTGCTTTACGGAAAGTCATCGAATTAATTACTGCATCGAAAAAAACGCCGGCGGCTATCCGCACCGAACTTTGTTTGAACAGGCGTGGGCGGTTGTTGTTGTTAATATCTTTCGCCAACAAAAGAATATCACTTGTGCTACCGCCTACATCAATACCAATAAACATATTATTGTTCAAACCATAATCTCTGCTCAAAGCAAATTTGCAAACAGATTCCGATTCGGTTTGTTCCTTGATTTTTTGCGGCTTTAACCTCAAATGGGTATTGCGGTCTAAAATCGGGGTTAAAATAGGCAGTTGCGTTCCGTAAATTCCGCTGTATTGACTAATGTCAAACGAAGACATAGAACCCGGATAAGACCATCGTAATTCGGACGGTCGGCATTTTTGAGCATACAAATCGGCGCAAATTTGCAACCAAAGCGCTTTCAGATACGCCGTTTTTTTGAAAACGCCAGCCGTATCTGAAAGCCATTTCATGTTGTAATGTAACGTGCCTGCCTGTGTAGTAATGATTTCCTTCGTCATCTCTTTGACAAGAATATTCTTTTCATTTACAGCCACACCGCCTGCAATTTCTTTTTCTTTGTTTGTTCCAACATAACGATTGTCGTGTTCGTGTAGCCACGATTTGATTTGTCCGTTTGGCGTTAATTCGTTTGAAAAGAAAAGCAGTTCGTCCCTTTCGGCGATAGCGCCACTTGTAGCATCAATCCCCACCAAAGCCAATCGCCTGTTTTCAAATCTAATGGGCGTTGCTTCATTGCTGGTAGCCGATTTCAAAGTGTAATGCACACAAGAATTATTGCTGCCGAAGTCAATGCCTACTATCGCCTCGCGGGTAATATCTTCGGTGGTTAAATCCACAATTTTGCGGTTGCCCACTGAAGTATCCCCCGGATTTTTAACCATCAGATAGCCGCCATTGATGGATTTCCCCGCATTTTCTATACGAATTTCCAAGCCGGCAATCGGACGATTAGACTTGATAACCTCATACTGGTGTTTATCTGGTGAAACTTGTCCTGCGGGGTAGGTAATAAGATTTGTAATATCCAAATCACCGTCATCAATATCCTCATCAGAACTATTGCAGTACACAACCTTGTTTATCTTATTTGAGCCGTCAGGACGCTCAACCGTGATAATTTTCTGTTCCTGTCCTCTTTTGTAGAACGGGACAAATTTTACGCCTTGCACATTCAACGGATATTCTGAATAAAGATAATACGCATCCCAATTATCGGAAACAAAATCAGGCCACATAATAACTTTTTGGTTGGGTGTTGCCCATTCAATTTCGTATTCTTTGGAATTTAAACGATAGGGTTGATTATCAATATTTACGATTAAGTCCACAATCAAATTGCCTTGATCGCTAATTTTACCGGTAATATCAAATTTGGGGTCCTGATGTGAAACCAGTCTGCCAAGTTGCTGCGTGAACATTTGAATCCCTTCCATGCTCAAGGGTAATGCAAAGTATTTGACCGGATTGTCGATATCGCGCACGTCATTCACCCTTAAATAATAAACAGGCGCCTGCGAAAGCGGATTTTTCAGGTCGGTAGATTCGTACCAGCCCAAAATCGTTTTGTTTTCTTTGAGAATATTTTGCAAATCGCTCAATGTGGCTTTAATCAATGATTTATCGGCAGGTTCGTCAAAAGTAAACGAGCCGTCTTGCAGTTGATACACTTTTTGGCGCGAATCCAACAATGCTTTGTATGGCATTGCCAATTCCGAATATTTTGCAACAGTACCGTTTTTTTGTAACGCGCTTTTCTCGCGTTCTATGGATTGTTGCCAATCACGCAACTCTTTTTTCAATCCCGATAAATCCAACTTATTGTTCGGACGACCGATATTGATATTATCTTCGTATCCTGCAAAATTATTATTGAGATTTTTGATAAATAAATACAGTTTTTGCAATTTATCTTTATCCAAATAGCGCATCGGGTCTTCAAATTTTCCGTTACGATACCAAGGAATATCGCTCGCATGTTGCAATTTAGAATAATCTACACCCGGAAAGAAAATAGAAAACGGAGATGTTCCGCCAATGACTTGATTATTGTATCTCAATAACTGAATATACGGCAATTCATCAGGATTGCTCTGTTTCTTTTGTTGGTCGGTCCAAATGTCGGCGTCTTCCAGCAACATTCGTCCAAAACCGCCGGCTATTTCAAACAAATCCGATTTTTTATCCATATATATCGGCGCTGAAAAACTTACGCGGGTGGGAAATAAGGCTACTAATGCAAGTAATCCCCGCCATTCGTCTTTCAAAATAGAATAAAATTGTATCAATCCCGAAGTTTGAATGTTTGCATCTTGCCGTTGCAAATAATCAAAGGCAAACCAAAACAGTTTTACCCGCGCCCAAGGCGTAGGCACTCCCGAAATCAACGCGCTTGAAACTTGGTTAATATCTAAATCTCCCGCAATAATACCTTGTATAAAAGGTTTAATTTGGTCGTGTACATACCATTTGCCTTCGGGATTAGATTTAGCGCCTTCGGTACTTTTTATTAATTTCGCTTTTCCCATAATGATTCAACTTCTAAAATTATACAACTGACATAAGGTATCGTAAGACCTTTTTATTAACTTCTCGCTTTTGTTGGTAATGCTTTCAGAATCGTTTATTGAGATAAACTTTGTAACGAAACTGTCGTAAATGCCCCCCCACAAACCCGTAGAGAATTTATTTGATTCAAAATCGGAATCTTTTTGATACAAATCTTTGTTGAAATCAAATTTTTCAAATTCTTTTATCGAGTTACAACTGAAAACGCCTGCTACAAGCAGAAATTTATCGCCTCCTCCTGCCGAACGGTGAACTTGTCGCAGCCAACCGTCTTTAATCCTGCTGCCGTCTATTCCGAAATGGAAAAGCGACATATATTTTTTCAAGTTGCGAATTTCTTCGGCGTCAATATCTTCGTAACCTTCAATTTTTACTTTTTTGAGGTCGCCTCGCTGTGCCTGTTCAAAGAAATCGTATTTTTCAAGCAAAGTCAGGAAACTCATTGCCGTGAAAAGTCCGAGTTTTTTTGCCAGTTCTTCTTTTTGACCGCCGCTTACAAAGTCTGTAAAATTGATTTTCCCTTTTTCGTCAAAAGTGCGATAGAGATATTCTACCCGCTTGTCAAGTTTCAAATCGCGCAAACCTGTAAGTTGTGCATCATCTGTACCTTCTTCGGGCGAGTTAAAGAAATGATATGCCGCAAAAGCAGCCAGCATTTCAATATAGTGCGAGTCGTTTTCCTGCGCTTCACCGCCTGTAATGGTTTTGTCTTTTACTTTGCCCGGTTGCCACTCCATCCCTTCCGTCCCCATCATATAAAATTTTTGATAGGTCTTTTTTACGGTTTCGTCGGCTTCGTAAAACATCATCGCCGCCTGCGAATTAAGGGCAAATTTGTCGGATGTGGCAATCACTTTTTGAGTTGCTTTTTCTCTATCGCCCGGCAAAGGAAACGAGAAATAACTTGTGAGCAAAGTAGCGCCAAAATAGGCATTGCGTTCAATGTCGGTAGCATCTGAAATCAAGGCTGCCGCTTCTTTGATTGCTTTCGGAATAACAGGAATGGAAGAAGCGCCTGTGCCGCCAAAAACAGAGCCAAGAATGAAAACTCTCGGATTGCCTGAATTGGAAGCCGTGATAAGTTCTTGCAGCCACCGTTTTAAGTCGCTTTTATCATTCATTTTAATGTCGTTGATAATTGAATGATACATCAGCATACTGCCCAAATGCGTTTGCGCCCTGTAACCGTGTTTGAGGTCAAATTCTTTTGCGTTATCAGTTAAAAGCAAGTCGGCAATCGCCGCTTTGTCGGGATTGCTAAACTTGGCATCACCATAACCATACAAAGCATCAAACGTTGATAACCTTGAATAATCGGGGCTGAACTGATAATAATGCAAGTTTGCAGAGAAGAAAGTATCATGCAAAGCGAACTGCTTTTTGTTCACGCCTTTAGTTTTAATGTAAGCCTCTTTCAAATTTTTGAGGCGGGTAAAATTTCCGTTGTCTTTGTCGGTATCAAGCGCCAACAAATGTACATCGGTATTGTCGAACATTCCGATTGCGCAGAGGTGTGTAAATGCTTCTATGCAGCGCATTCCTGTGCCGCCAATACCTGTCACGAATATGTTTTGAGCCATATTTAATTAGGTTTTAAATGAATTACTTTTTTGATTTGCCCAAAATACTGCCCCATTTAGAACTGCGCATAACCAGCATTAAGAGGACGCCAACTATTGCATAAATTCCCAAAACAGCCAATGTCGCTAAAATATTAGCGGTTGAAAATTTTGCTTCCAAAGGAGCTTTTGTAATAAAACCCGAAACATACAACGAATTGTAAAGGAAAAAGCTGATAGGCGCAATTAGACCTATAATTATATACCATACACGGCGTTTAATGTGGTCGGTAGCATTTTTGCCACCTTGATACTTGATTACATTGGCAATTATAAATGCCAAAACTAATGCCGCTGTTGCAACGATTACAGCGTACATATAGGTTGAACCTATCAATGCTGCTACTTGTTTGAGAGTTTCTATTTTTCTCATCGCGAAACTTATTTATTTTATTATTAATGAATTATTTATACGCTTCTGTTTTAAGAAATACAGTATGAATAACTTTGCGATTATCTGCTTTTGCGGGATTTATCCCAATATCCATCAACACATTTTCAATACTTTTTGATACGCAGGTTGCTTTATCAGATTGATAGATTGACTGCCAAGTGAATATGTCGCTGTTATAATCTTTTGGTACTGCTTGAGTGGCAACGAAATCCAACCGAATAAGATTTCCGCCATACTCATCAGTTAAATAATCGAACACTTTTTCGGTAACAAAAACATTAAGTTTTCCGTTACGAAGCGCTTGTTTATCCGGCACAAAGCTTTCTTTAATTTCAACAGCTTTCTCATCATTCAAATATTGAGCAGTAATATTGGTTGCAAAAACTTCCACATCGGTAATCACATAGTTTTCGCCTTCGTTGAAAACAAGATTCTGCACAAACGGAACGGGAGTTGCTGTGCCTGTACCTTCATCATTTTGTAGCGGTTCGCCGTATTCATCAAGTTTCATTACATAAGTGCGGATTTCGTCCCAAGAGTTCAGTATCTCGGTGTATTCAAAACCTTGTTTTTCATCAACATCGCTGGTTTCAATATTCCCGTCAAACATTTTGTTCCCTTTTTGACGACCAACTGTAATATCTGAATTTGTCATTTTGAATAAAGAACAGATACTGCTATTCAAATTTCCCTGCAACTCGCCAAGCAAATTGTGGCTAATAGGAGCTTGCATTTTGTCGTCAGAGAAAATAAAGTAAAAGCGTTTTTTGTCATACATTTTTCCCTTATATTTTTCCTGATACGGCTCGGTAACAATATAAATGCAATGTCCTTTCTCTATCCAGCTTTTGAAAGCCCCCGACAAAAACGGAAATCCGTCTTGGTTTTTACCACTTTTGTCAAAATATTCACAGTCGGTAATCAAAATAGCCTGCGAATTGCCATCGCAAATTTGCTTAAATGCCTTTCCGATATCGGCAAACGGCACATCTTCTTTTATACCATTAATAATATTGAAAACGGCGGTACTTGTCGGCGATTTGTCTGTGTTTTCAATTACCTCAAACTCGTTTCCTTTGATAAGACAAAGCGTGTCGGTATATAAACCAAGTTGTCCTTTTAGCGCTTTAAAAACAAGTGAGTTTTGATTTGCATCTATCACACAGGTAGAGTGGTCAAGATACAAAATCATCTCTTCTCCTAACGCAAGAAGTTTTACTGCTGTTGGTTCGTAAATTTTTTCTTGAAGCGTATTTAAATCTACTTCAAGTACCGCATTATTGCAACCAACTAAAAACAATGCCAGCCAAATGGTTGTAGAAAATAATATCTTGCACATACTGATTATAATTTATTGATTTCCATTGTTTCTCGATTTTCAGTACCACCTATTACCAATAGGTGGTATTGAAAATCGAAATAACATTAACTGTCTTATTATAAGCGATATACAACCCGCGCATTTTGCTTGTAAAACAAATCGTAAAACATTTTGTAAAACAAATCAAGTGACACACTTTTGCCGTAATAAACATCATTTTGTTTCTCAATGGTTTAGTTTGTTTGCAAAATTCATTCATACATGCAAAAAATAAAATATTTTATTAAACATGCTGAATATTAGACGTTTATCAGATATTTCATTGCCGTATCCGTTAATTTTCCAAGATTTTCGGTAATTTTATTTGTCAGATTTAAAGATAGTTTATATATTTGTGGCAATATTTAACCGGTCAGTACCACCTATTGGTAAGAGGTGGAATTGTTATCCAGCCTGATAATTTCCGCATTTGCCTTATCTACAACCGATTGTCCCAACGATGCTAAATATATCCGGGTAGTGGTCTCGTTTTCATGTCCCATACTTTCGCTGATAACTTCTACCGGAACGCCCTTGCGCAATGCCAATGTCGCCCATGTATGGCGGGAAACATACGAACTCAAAGGATTTTCTAATTTTACCATTTCCGAAATGCGTTTCAGGCGCTTGTTGTGGTTACGTAGCTGACTGGTGTTATCGCTGTTTTGTGCTGTATAAACAGGTAACAGGTAATCATCAATCGTTTGCCGTTCATAGCGCATTATGATTTCCTGCATACAGTCCTCCATCTTAACGGTTAGCGTTTGTTTGGTCTTGCTTCTGACATAAACAATGTAGCCATTTTTCACATTGCCTTTCCGAAGATTTGCCATATCCACAAACGACATTCCGCGCATGTAAAAACTGAACAGAAACAGGTCGCGGGCTAATGCCAACTCGCCGTGAACGGATAAATCCAGATTTTTGAGTTTGATAACAGTATCTTCATTTACAGCGCGTTTTACGGTCTTGTCAATGCGTGTAAAAATGTTGCTAAAAGGGTTCTTTTGCGTCGTCAATCCGCGCTTAACCGCCTGATTATAAACGGAACGCAACGCCCGCATATAGCAGGAAGCGGTATTTTTCATTACGCCCTCACTTTTCAGCCAGTTTTCATATTTCCGCATCAAATCGTTGTCGATGCTGTCAAGCAAAATATCCTGCCCGCAAAGGAAACGTTCAAAGTTCCTTTTGGCAGTAAGCAAAATGCTTGCCGTTTTGCGGCGGTTGCCGTCAATCAGTCTTTTAACAATATAATCAATAAACGTAAACAGGCAACCGTTGAACGAATTGTTTTTGTATAAATCCGTCAATTTTTCCAGCGTATAATTGCCCCGCATTTCGAGCAGGCGGATTAAACCGCGAATCGTTTGAATTTCAGAAGCCAGTCCTGTTTTTATGTGTTCCGGCTGGTTTTCCCATTCAAACAGGTGCAAATGAAAGCGGGTTCGCAGCAGCTTGACTTTCCGGTTATGAATCAGTTGCAGGCAGATAACGCCCTCTTTCCCTTTGATTTTCGAGGGGATGAATTTTGGTTTAATGGATGTACTCATTACAATGTTTTTTTAGAATGAGTACAAAAGTTGAAATAAAAGAGCGTAGATTTATTGATTGTCCGGTTGCCGGCAGGAATTGATATATGTGAATTTATCCGCGCATGAATAATCCGCATCTTTTTTATCATTCCGTATGCCCCTTTCCTGTGAAAGGGGCAAAAGTGAAAAACTGTTTGATATTCGGAACAATGACTTCGTATGGTCGCGCCTGCCGACTTCGGATATGAACTCCAACACCGTTTTTTTGCTTATCACATCATAAAAAAATCATCTTTTTTCTTTGAAAATGGAATCTTATCTCTTATTTTTGCAAAGGGCGTTAACTTTTTTAGAATCACGGCCATGAGAAAAATCAGGGTATTCCTTTTTTTGGGATGGTTTATCTATTTGCAGGCACATGCAATTGATAACCTGCGAATTCCCGATTTACGCACACTTAGCATAGGGGGAGGGGGCGTAACGGAGACGCCTTTGTATAATCCGGCTCTTCTTGCAACTCAAGCGCAAAGTAAATTATACGCCAATTATTATAACAGATATTCCGTAAGCGAATTGGCTACTGTAAGCGGAGGATTTTATTATTTGAATGATATTATCCCGACAGGTATGGAGATCACATCTTTCGGATATGATGAATATAGGGAAAGCCTTTTCCGGCTGTCAATGGGCAAGCAAATTGCTGAAAAGTGGAGTGTTGGAATTGCCGTCCAATATGTCTTACTTCAGTCGGAACTCTTTGAAGAAAGTTCCGGGAGAGTATCTACGGATATAGGATTCTCCTGTCGTCCTGTTGAAAACGTGTTGGCAGGGTTGTCAATATTGCATATACCATCTATCAAGGTTGGGGATAAAAATATTGATAATAAGCATATTGCATCATATTCAGTGCAATTAGGCTTCAGCTGGGAAGTTACAAACACGACGTTGATAACCGGAAGTGTCGACAATTGCGACGAAGAACCGGTTTCCGGATCTTTCGGTATGGAATACATGCCGTTTGATGATTTTAAAATGCGCGCCGGCGTAAGAACATCTCCTCTCAGACCATCATTAGGCGTAGGTTACCGTATTGCAGGCATTAATGCAGATGCAGGTATGGTTTTCCACTCTGTACTTGGCGTAAGTATGGGGCTGGGTATATCTTTTTCTTTTTGAAAAAAAGTAAAATCAAGTTCCAATCGTTAATAACCGTATGTATTTTATTATGAAATCCGCCTATTCGTCAGTTAAAGGTCATCGGGTACGATGGTTGTTGATAATATGGTTAATAAATTTGTTGATAAATTGTTATAATTCTTATAGTCAGGAAATAATAGCTGTTGATAAATGGATGGACTACATAGAAGAACTTGCAGAAGAATCAGAAGAAAACCCCGAATCCATTGAGAAATTATATAATGACCTGTCTTTTTTATCGGAAAATCCATTAAATATCAACCGGATAACGGCGGAACAGCTGAAAGAGCTCCCATTTCTGTCTGATCTACAAATACTGAACATTCTCGATTATCTTAAAAAACAGGGCGAATTCGTTTCAATCTACGAACTGAAAAATATCCGATTTCTGGATTTGGAGACGATAGAATTGATTCTTCCATTCGTTTATGTCGGAGAAATCGACAAAACCCGTCCTTTCACCATGAAAAATCTCTTGAAATTCGGTACGAACGAATTTTTGTTACGATATGACAGGTGTTTGAATAAGAAAGAAGGCTATAAAGGGGTTCCTGACAGCATACTGCAACAATATCCAAACCGGAAATATGTCGGCGAGCCCTTTTATACATCCTTGCGTTATTCTTATTCGTTTGATAATCGTCTTCAGATAGGGGTTGTTGCAGAAAAAGATGCAGGAGAAGCTTTCTGGAACAGTTATAATAAGGGGTATGATTTTTATTCGGCGCATGCTTTTCTGAAAGATATGGGTAAAATAAGAACATTAGCCATTGGAGATTATAAGATTTCATTTGGGCAAGGACTTGTAATAAGCAATGATTTTACTCCGTCGCGAAGCAGTATTTTGTCACAGGCCGAACGGAAGAATAACGGATTCCGGCGTCATTATTCAACAAATGAAAACGGTTTCTTCAGAGGCGTCGCCTCAACTATATCAGCCGGAAAATTCGACGTCAGCGCTTTTTATTCGACTCGTAAAGCGGATGCAACAGCAGATGAATATGCGATTTCATCATTCAAAACAGACGGATTACACCGAACTGAAGGAGATTTTGAGAAAAAGCGCAATGTCAGGATGGAAGCGATAGGAGGAAACATACGGTATGTGAGTCCTCGATTTCTGATTGGGGTTACAGCTCTGACATATTCTTTTGGAGGATTATCCGTTGAGCCGGAATTAATGCCATACAACATCTTTTACTTCCGGGGAAAACGTAATATGAACATCGGAGCGGATTACGCATGGATGCGTCGGCAACTTGTGTTTTTTGGAGAAACCGCACTTTCCGAGAACGGCGCATTAGCGACTCTGAACGCTTTTCAGTGGAGCGCTTCTTCCGGCTTAAAGGCGATTATTCTGCACAGACATTATGACCGGAAATATCAGGCTTTCTACGGAAATGCATTTTCGCAGAATTCAACCGTTCAGAATGAAGATGGATTGTATCTCAGTATGCAGTGGGCGCCTTTTGTTTACTGGAGATTTTCGGGATATGCCGATTTTTTTCGTTTTCCATGGATTAAGTATGGAATAGACGCTCCCTCATCCGGACAGGAATATATGATTCAGACCGATTTTAACAGAACAAGAAACACGACAATATCTGCAAGATACCGTTTTCGCCAACGCGAAAAAAATATAACCAACGGAAATGAAGTTATGATTTTACCGGTTGATCAACACAGAATACGTTTACAAATTACGCATAAGCCTTCCGAGATAATGACTTTCCGTACATCTATCGAGGGCAATGTATACGGCGATGACAGATCATCCTCAAGTCGCGGTTGGGCGATCTCGCAAAGTATGGGATGGAAAAGTATGAATCCGTCTACTCAGGCAGATATGTATGTCGCTTATTTTCAGACGGATGATTATGAGAGCCGTATTTACTCCAATGAAAAGAATATGCTCTACAGTTTCTATACTCCTTCTTTCTATGGCGAAGGTATCCGTTTGTCTGCCGTTTTGCGTTATAATTTCACAAAAAACCTTTACTTCTCCGTAAAGGCTGCATGGACGCATTACTATGACAGAGAGATCACAGGCTCCGGTCCGGAAGAGATTGAAGGACGCAATAAGATCGATTTATATGCACAGTTACGCTGGAAATTCTAAGAAAAGACGTTTCTTTGTATGGTGATATTTGAAATTGTAGAATTTATACCTTAAAAAGGATAAACAATGTCAACAATACTTTTTGATAAAATAGTATACGGCCCTGTCCATAGCCGCCGTTTAGGAGTTTCGTTAGGAATAAATCTGTCTCCCACGGATGGAAAAAGATGTACTTTTGACTGTATTTATTGCGAATGTGGACTCAATGCCGAACATCATGCACATACCCCGGCGCCTTTCCGTGAAGATGTAAAAAAAGCGCTTACAGAAAAACTTGCTCAAATGAAAACAGAAGAAATGTATCCTGATGTTATCACATTTTCCGGCAACGGCGAACCAACCGTGCATCCTGATTTTGCAGGTATTATAGATGATACGCTTGAGATACGCAATAAATTTTGTCCGGAAGCAAAAGTCGCCGTTCTTTCCAACTCAACCATGCTACATAAAGAGGACGTTGTACAGGCTCTTTGTAACGTAGACGAAAATCTGATGAAACTTGACGCTGCAAGAGATGAACTCATCGGACAGATAGATCAACCGGTCATACACGATTTCACCGCTGCAAAACTGATTGAACAGTTAGGCCGTTTTAACGGAAAACTGGTTATTCAAACCATCTTTCTGCAAGGAGAACATAATGGCGTCCGGATAGATAACACGCGCGACGAAGAGGTCGATCGATGGATTGACGCCTTGAAAAAGATCCGTCCTGAAAAGGTCATGATCTATACGATCAGCCGTGAGACCCCGGTGAAGACCCTGCAAAAAGTCCCGATGGAAACATTAGAAAAAATAGCGGACAAGGTCAGAATAGCAGGATTTCCGGTTTCTGTTTCAGGTTAAACCATTGTTTATACTTTGCTCGGTATATACTTGCGAGATAAAAAGCAGAAAGCAGAACGCAAATAAGAACCACAGGGCGGTTTGTAACGCCATCTTCCGACGGCTTTCTGCTTTCTGCCTTCTGCCTTTTCTGCTTTCTGCCTTCTGCTTTCTGCCCCTTCTGCTTTCTGCTTCCTGCTTCCTGCTTTCTGCTTTCTGCCGACATATCACAAAACCATGCCGCATGCAGTATATATAATTTCTTCCGGCGGCCGGCGGGTATTATTTTGCATGTAACAAATAGAGCAGGGGCGTCAATTTGCTTTTATTGCTTTGATTACTTTCTGCTTATTGTTATGATCATAGATGCGGAAGAAGTATAGTCCGGGCGATAACGAAGAAGTATCGATCGTTTCGTCAGGATTATTCACGACAAGGCAGATTTTTCCTGAAACAGAGACCACCTCTATGCGCGTAACAGATTCATTTCCTTTAAGAGAGATATAATTGAAAAATCTTGTTGGGAAAATACCAATCGAAGCGTCAATGCTTTCTGTATTCACATGAGGAATATTCGCTTTATTACTTTTTTCACTTTCAATACCGTCATAAAACGCAGAGACTTCGTAATAATAAGAATCTTGAAGGGGGTATTCCGTACAGGTCGTCTTTGAGGCGATAATATCCTGATAAATAGAACCGTTACGATAAATTCTGTATTTTGTTATTTCGGGAAATACTGCCGGGACCAAACTGCGTAAAGAAACTGTATTATCATCAAGAGAAAGCGCTGTCGTATGAGGTTGAACGTTTCTGTGTCCGATAATGATTTCCGAGCTGCGACCGAAAATATCATAGCTTTTACTATTATTGGATAAATCTCCACTTTCGGACGATATGACGGCGGCGACAATAAAGTTATAATTATATTTATCAGGAGTCTCTCTATCGTAAAATTTATACCATTCATTACCATTATTGGAATATATATTTCCTTTGCCGTCAATCGCCGGTCCGTTATCACATACGGCAGGATAGTCCGTTCTTACTACGGATGCATAAATGGAAACGATAAGAGATTTAGAGCCGTCAATGACGAAAGGCGTTTTCAGGCTTATGGTATTAAGTTCCTCGTTCTTAATGGAATAGCTTTCTATATTCTGCTTGTAGAAATTTTCCCCTTGCGATATGTATATCTCGTAAGCGTTATCCCCAATAGGTATAAATTGTACTGCTTTAATTGTTTTACCATTTAATGGTGAAATTTCATCCGAAGACCATTTCTGTCCGTAATAGAATGGCGTTTTGTTTCCAAGTCCTGCCATGTAGTCGCCCTCCAGGTTCCCCCAGTGTATGGTTTGTTCATAAACAGGCGCATTCCAACTCAGTTGAATCTGATTACTCCCGGGTTCTAAACGTTCCGCTTTTAAATCGGATGGAGCTTTGTATTTTATATAAGATATTGTTGTCGTGGCAAAGGAGGACTCTTCTTCATTCGCATATACTGCAGATATGGAATAAACCAGGGAACCGACGCCCGGCTCATGATCTATATAGGATAATGAAGTTGTTTCGTATATTTTATTATTGTTAAGGTATACATTGTATCGTTTGGGGGGTTCATCATTTTCCGGGGCGCTCCATGTAAGAGATATGCTTTGTCCCAGATTTACGGCTTTCAGATTTTGGGGCGAAGGCTTAAAGGTTTTACGGAAACGACCGGCCAAAGTTCCTGCTCCCAAATTCAAGGGGTCAAGCCATACATCCATACGAGTGGAAGAGTCTGACGTATACTTATTCCAGTGATAATTCATCTTACCATAAATATTTAATCCCTTTCGGGATGAACAGGAAGAACTTCCTCCGGTTAATGTGCCTATTACGAGTTTGTTTTCATTAAACAAAGGCGATCCGGAAGAGCCTTCTTCCGTAACGCCGTGCCCGTTAACCGTTTCTACGAAAGTCACATTCCAGTGAGCATAGGTATCTGCCGTAAATTCCGTCGATTGAAAAGTATATTCTTTTGAAGGTCCGCTATAAGTAGATATCTTCTTATAGTCGCCCGACGGGTGATGGATGCATGCGCCGGAAGACGCCGCTATGCCTCTGCGATCCCATCCGTTATAAAATACGTCATAATCTTCCGGAATTATATCATTCAACTGCAGCAACAAGCCGTCGGAGCCTCCGGACATTCCGGTATTAGCCAGCATCTTGCAGCCAGTCATTGTTTTAGAAACCGCCGCAAGAGAGTTATTACTGCAATCTTCACGTTCCCGATGGAAATAGAACATCCATTGTTGCATATTCGAACCGGTCGCATAAGAAGAACCGTCATAAGCACAATGATAAGCCGTTAAAATGAGCGGCTTAAAATCTTCTGCCGTATTATTCATAAGCGAGGCCGAACAAATATAGTTTTTACTACCTATTTTCTGGATACTATAGCACACGCTCTTTTTCTCATTTTGCCATGCGTCGCCTTCTTCGCAATTAACGTTTACCATACATGATCCTGAAGTTGAGCGCGTAGTAATGCCGCAAAATGCCCGTAAAGCCGCCGCATTATACCCATATCCGATTTCGTTGACGCTTATACGGGGAGTTTCTTCGCTTGTTCTTGATACTACATATTCAAGAATAAGCTCGTCGCCTCCGATGAACTCCGTTGCAAAAAGTCCTCCGGAAAGATGCGTATGACGCGTATACGCCCCCAGAAGCTGCGATTTATCCGCACTGTAAATAAAGAGTTTTCCTCCTTCGGGAATGTAAAAATCATTGTAATAGAGCATGACGGCTATAGCGTCATCGGCCTTAAGATGTAAGCGCCAGATCGTTTCTCCTCCCGGTAACGTAGTCCAATAACCTGAATTATCCATTGTATAATCAACAGGGATGAGCTTTGCAACAGGCACAGGAACGCCATCGCGAGCCAGCCAGTTGTCTGTTTCGAGTAAATCTTCGACGTAAAAATTTACCGGAACTTTTGTCTCTGCAGTCGTACTGCGCAATAGTTGCTGATAACCAAAACTTGGAGGAAGTCCTCCTTCGCTGATTTGCGCAAGAACATGCGGAGAGTGGAATAAAAGTATGCCATTCAGACACGCAAACAATGACTTCAGAAGTCCGGGTTTTATTATTTTATACAGGTTCATGCTTAACAGGCTAAATAAATTATTTGCAAATGTATAAAAAAAACTTACTTTTGCACAAAATATTAGATAAACATCTTCTTTTTTCACACTAACATTCAATATATTTATGTTAACACATCATTTTTCCACCAGGAAATTCATTTTTGTTTTATGCGGTATGGCATTCTTTTGTATGGCCGAAGCTCAAAAGAAAAACTTCGACTATAGTTTTTACGGTTTTGTACGCGGCGATATCTACTACAATTCAAGAAGTAATATTGAAGCCGTAGACGGACTTTTTTATTTGTACCCCCAAGATAGATTGTATGATGCTGACGGGAAAGATCTGAACGCTACATCCGGCGGAAGTTTTTATACTTTTACTACGCGTCTTGGATTAGACATGAAAGGGCCTGATATCGGAGGGGCAAAAACTTCTGCCAAAATAGAAACCGATTTCGGAGGGACGACAAACATAAATTTTATGCTTCGTCTCCGGCAAGCTTATGTGAAATTAGAGTGGCAGAAAGGTTCATCTCTCCTGCTGGGACAGACATGGCATCCTTTGTTCGGGGAGGTAATACCAAACGTCCTTAATTTGTCTACCGGATCGCCATTTCAACCTTTTAACCGCAGTCCGCAAATAAATTATCAATACAAACGGGGAAAACTCAGGCTGACGGCAAGCGCAGTTTATCAGCTGATGTATACGTCATCCGGACCTGATGGTAAAAGTGAACAGTATTTAAAAAATGGGGTTATTCCGGAATTATATGCAGGGGGCGACTATAAAACGGAGCGTTTTTTGATGGGAGCCGGCGTTGATATGATCTCTCTCAAACCGCGTCTGCAATCTGTCGTTAATAAAGAAATATTCCGCGTGAATGAGCGTGTTACATCTTTCTCGTATGATTTGCATGCGGAATATGTATATGATAAGTTGAAGATATCGGGAAAGACTTTACTTGCTTCCAATCAGGAGCATAATGTGATGATAGGAGGTTATGGAGTAACAAAGATCGACGATCGCACGGGAAAGCAGGATTATACGGCTTTTCGGCGCTCTACGTCATGGATTAATATTGTTTACGGGAAAAAATACCAGGGTTGTCTTTTTGCCGGATATACCAAAAATCTCGGAACGAGGGAGAACCTTATAAGTACGGACAAATTATACGGTTCAGGACTGGATATCGATCAGCTTACGAATTTCAGTTTTTGTATGAGGTATGTTTTGCCGCACTGGAATATAGGACTTGAATATACGCTGGCTACAGCCTGGTACGGGGATACAAGCCGGTCACACGGGAAGGTCGTAAATACGGATGACGTGTCAAATCATCGTATAGAAAGCGTATTTATTTATACTTTCTGAAAATCATATTGAAATGCCTTATAGCAGGGGCGATTATTGCGCCTGTAAAACCGCCCAGAATATCGGCAGTCAAATCATAAAAATCACCTGTGCGATCGAAAAATTCATTTTGTAATATTTCGATAAGGCCTCCATATACAAAAGCCAGCAATGTAGATAACAGAATTATATGAAAATAACTTTTTCCTGTCTGAAAATTAAACAGTAAACTTAGTAATATGGACTGCACAAAGAAAAAACCGAAATGGGCCGCTTTATCAATATATGGAATTTTCAGCCCGGGTAAATTATTTTGAGGCATCGTACAAAATACAAATATAAGCATTGCCCATGCAATGCTTAACGTCAATAAAATATATGTTTTTTTTTTCATTCCCATTCCCATTCAAAAGCCTGTTATGCAACCTGTTAATATCCGATTTTCACCATGATCATGCTTTTTATATCCGGCAAAGATAATCATTTAAGACAAAAATCATTTGATTAAGAAACAACAAAAGGGATTGATTTATTGTATGCAAATAAATTTCCGGCATTTTTTGTGAGCGGTCAACGTCGCTGCGGCTCCGCGTTAAAAACGGATCAATTTATTTTGTATTGTATTTGATTTATATTATATTTGTGATTATTAAGCGTTAATATTAAAATATAAAATTATGAGTTTATTATTGCAAATTCTTATTTCGAGCGTTGCCGTATACTTTACGGCATGGTTGTTGCCCGGCGTTTCGGTAAAAAGTTTTGGAACATCTGTCCTTGTCGCTATAATTTTGGGTATTCTCAATGCGACATTGAAACCTGTATTGCAGTTTTTGTCTTTTCCAATAACGATTCTGACTCTCGGCTTGTTTTTACTTGTTATTAATACAGTTATCATACTGGTCGCAAGTTGGCTGCTGAGCGGTTTTCATGTTGATAATTTTGGGTGGGCGTTTCTGTTCAGTATAATAATGAGTATTGTTGCCGGTATGATGGAGCGTTTCGTTTAACAAGAAATGAAAAAAACGGAATTATCCGTGTTTTTCGGGTAATTCCGTTTTTTATCGCCTGTCGTCAGATGTTATTTTCCTACTTTTATTTTGCTTATCTGATTAATTTTCAACGGATCGGAGTAATCATATTGATATAATCCGTCGTCTGCTATCATCATCAACACATTGTTACAGGGTATTACGTCATATCCGTCCATTCCTGAATAATGCGCCAGCTGGTTCGCCATTATTTTTTGCGGTTCGGTGGCATTGAAGACTTTCAGTCCATCGTCACATACGAATAATGTTCCGTTATCTATACCTAACCCTTTTGGTTTTTTCATCGTATAGGTAACAATATGAGCCGGACTTTTTACGTCGCTTACATCAATAACAATCAGCTCGTTTGTGTTTTGTCCGCAAAAATTCCCGGAATGAACCGTAACATAAGCAATATCATTTTCAACAACAACAGGATCACAGCCAAAAACATGCCAGACTCTTGACATGTATTCGGGTTTCAGAGGTTCTTTCACGGAGTAAATCATCATGCCTGTGGGAGTTCCCATGAACATGTTTTCGCCGTAGCTGAAGATCGTTTCAACATCTCCTCCTACATACAGGTTTTCTACCGCTTTTACCGGTTCGGCCGACGAAAGATCAAATATACTCATGCAATTATTGATGACCGTGTACAGATAATCCTTATACAGGCTGAATCGCGACATGGAGCCATTTACTCCCTGTGCGCCGCTACTGCCGCTTGCAGTTGGACTTGCGGCGTAGTCCGTCATAAGCTCACTTTTATTGTAGTAATAAGTATACGATTCTTTCCGTTTTTTCAGATCCCATCCGACGACAATAAATTCTTTCCGATCGGTTTCTATGAAACATTTCGCGTAATCATAACCATATTCATTTTCAACAGGCGGAAGAGCCTGTTCGAATACATTTTCCAATCGGTCGGCGTATTCCGGATTTCCGGGACTGGAAAGATTAAACCAAAGCAGATCTACATAAGAATCAGCATACAACCGGTCGTTTCTTACGGCAATGTCGGTATTGCCATCCAGTTCTACAAAACCTGCAGCTTTTGGTTGGCGAGGATTTCGATTATCTATTATATGAATCCCTGTACCCGGTTCGGAAATATAGAGGTATCCATCATAAAAACAAATCTTTCCCTGCTCTTTTATCGACTGCGCCGATTTTGTTTTTATCTCTTTACTTCTGAATGCTGTTGCAGACATAAAGACCGGTTCATTGATCATGTACTCCACGGTTTCTGTTCTATAACCGGAATCGTCGCAACCGGGGAAAAAACCGGTTGCGATCATCATAACGAATAATAATTTTTTTTTCATTGTCAATTTGAATTTAAGTTAGTATATATACAGGTTGATTCTAAACTATAAATCATAACGAAGCCCAAGCCGGAGGTTAAAATTAAACGGGTCTTCCGTTCGTTTACTGGCGGGTTGTCTGTTGTCAAAATAATAAGAAACGCCCGGCTCGACATACAGATTCATTTCTTTATAAAGATTACAGGACACTCCGATACCTCCATTCAGAGACCATTGCAGTCCGGAGATGCTGTTTTTCTCTTTACCATGTATATCATCTTTGTATACGGATTGCAACCCCTTTTCTGCCATGCCGCCGCCGGAAAAATAAATATTCCACCGGCGATTATCCCATAAATTTACAATAAGATTTACCGGTATGCCCAGATAATGTAAATTTAATGTTGCATCATAACGACGGCTGCCCCGGGCTTCCATATCGGTAGAAAGGTACGTATATATTAATCCGGTTTCTATGCCCAGCGTTTTGTTCAGTTTTTTACGAACTGTTATTCCGGCAGATATGGGTATGGAGTGAGTCATATCGACAATTACATCTTCATTGTTATTATAATCTCCGATTCCATTGTTTCCGTCGGGAGACGCCATCATATCCGACAGATACGGATAATTCAGGAACGATCCCATTTCGCCTCCGTAACCCATACTTGCGGATATCTGCCATCTGCGATTCTTCAGGGAACGGTCATTCGGACTTGAGTTATAGTCTGTCAGATCCCTGAGATTCTGAGAGGATTGTCTGTCGGTATCTCCGGAAACAGAAAGCCGGTCTTTCTGTCTTTCTGTCGTATTTTCTTCACGATCTTCCATACTTGCCGCTGTAAGGTCTTCAGTTTGTTCTGCGTTTTTTTTCGGTTTTTCTACTTCCGCCGTTTCATTATTTTCTTTTATGTCGTCCGTCTCTTCCCTGACAGGCAGGATAACCGGGATCTTTTTTATTGTTTCCTTTGCAATTATATCTTTATGACTGTGCCCGGAAAATGAGTTTGGAATTTCTTTTTCCGGAGTCGCATTCTTCTCCGGCAGAATGATTTTTACCGGCATTTCTTTTGATTCGGTTACCGGATCGTATGTATGACGTTTTTTTTCTATGACCGTATTATTCAGTATAAAAACAGCAACAAGGATAGAGGCTGCTATTGCAACAGGCCACATCGGAGACAAAGGGCGTTTTTTATCCATACGGGTCTCGATCTCATCCCAGCAGCTTTCATCAGGAGGAGACGGATTGTTTATGAGCCTTTGCCGGACATATTCGCTGAAATGATCCATTGGCTCATTTGGCCTTTCGCTGTTTGACATATTGATTTCCAATTAATAATTTTACACTTTTCCGTAAAGCGTTCCTTGCGCGGAGGAACTGCGTTTTTGATGTTGCGACACTGATACTTAGCTCTTCTGCTATTTCATTGTGAGAAAATCCTTCTATCGCATACATGTTAAATACGGTTCTGTATCCGGGAGGCAATTTGTTCACACAATTCATCAGGTCGTCCGCTGATAACTGATCTAAAACGGATACATCGACATCTTTGAGTTGTTCATTGTAATCGGCAATGTCAACCGCCGATCTTAATGCATCCGTTTTCCGAAGATATTCAAGAGCCGTCGTAACAAATACCCTGTGCATCCAACCGGCAAAAGCGCCTTTGTTGGAATACGTACCGATTTTTGTGAACACTTTTACAAAACCGTCCTGCAGCAAATCACGGGCTGTTTCCCGATCGCCAACGTAACGTATACAAAGGCTCATCATGGTAGGAGCGTACATCTCGTAAACTTTTTTACGAGCCCACGATTCCCCCCGTATACATGCATTAATAATCTCCTGTTCATCCATATATGTTACGCTCTCCCTTATATGATGCAAAGTCTGAGTATAAGGTTGCATCAATATTAAAAAAACAGTAATTTCCTCCCCGATCTCGTTATCGGTCCATCGGTTGCCGTCAAAGTCGTAGCTCCGGTTTATCAGCCCTTTCGTAACGACGGTTTTCCCCGCTCCGGGCACATAGCCGGTCCGGTTAATCAGTAAATCCACGTTCAGCACCCGCGACAGCCGCTGGGCGTGCAGGTCAGTGGCAGGGCCGACGCATCTAATCTTGATAAGATTGATTAGGTATTGATTATCCCATCCGGCCTTGAGTCTTTTTCCCCTTTTGGTTGTTTTCTCATTCTTGAGCAGGTTTAAAGCGATCCGGTTGAGTAGCGAGTAGTTTTGTGCGGCAAAGCCCGCCCTCTTTCGGCTGTGGTCTTCACTAAAGCCCACATCAAGTACCCAGTCCAACGAGTTCTCCACACTCCATTGAAAATTGACAGGCGTTATATCTATTTTAATATCAGCGCTTTCCGGCTGTGCGTCCGCTTCATTTAGTTTCCGTTTGAGCTGATAGCGAACCGTGTTTACTACCCGGTATGCCAACAGTCCCGGATGGAGATGCGCCATCGTCGCATCGTCCCTTTTATGGTAAATCGGGCGCAAGTTCAGGTCGGTCTTGAGCGTACGAAAACTGTATTCTATTTCGCGAATAATATTATATACCGTCCAAAGCAATTCTTCGCTCATTTGTCGGGAT
>JAIROL010000137.1 GCA_031257565.1 Tannerella sp.
AAACATGTTAAAAAAGATAAATCCCCATTCGTGTGATAACACATGAACAGGATTGCTTTATCTTTTTATGGACAGGTGCGAATAATTTATGGATTCTTTTTTAATTGCCGAATTGCTGATTTTTTTTAACTAAACTCGTCCATTTCTGATTTTTTGTTTACATTTGCCGGAGAATTTGCTGAAATTTAAAATAATGTACTCATGAAACGAACATGAACCAACGGTCTTTTAGCGAAGCGTTAAAAAAAACGGCTAACGCCAAAGAGTTATGAACATGCTGTGAGTTCTATGTTTCCTTAATATTAAAAAATAAATAATGTACTCATGAAACAGATCTATTTAATTATCTCATTTGTTTCCTGCATGATCGCAGGTTCCGTAACATCGACGGCGCAAAAACAGTTTCACCTCGCCTCGCCCGACGGGAAACTGTCCGTCGCGATAACGGTTGGAAAGACCATCGACTATTCGGTTTCCCACGAGGGGGACCTCCTGCTCGACCGCTCTGTCGTTTCTATGACGCTGGGCGACGGTTCGCATTATGGCCTCCATTCCAGGTTATCCGGATCGGCGACTGAAACGGTTCGTCAGACGATTGAGACGGCTGTTTACAAACGTAAACAAATCGAAGACCATTATCGGGAGCTGACGCTGCGATTCAAGGGAGACCATTATAACCTTGTTTTCAGAGCTTACAACGAGGGGGTGGCTTACCGGTTTATCTCCTCTTCGCGGAAGCCGTTTACCGTAGCGAGCGAACAGGCCGAGTTTAATTTCCCTGCCGACGCGAAGGCTTTTGTCAGCTATGCCAACCGACCGGAGACCGCCACGCTGGAGGCGCAGTTTTCCAACTCGTTTGAACAGCCTTACTTTCATGAACCTTTGTCCCTGTGGAACCGTAAAAGGCTTGGCCTCGCCCCGCTTGTTGTCGAAGGAACGAAAGGCAAAAAAGTATGCATCACGGAAGCCGACCTGTTGAATTATCCGGGTATGTTCCTCTATCCGGGCGATAAAGCCAACAGTCTGAAAGGCGTATTCGCCCCTTATCCGAAAGAAGTTAAACAGGGCGGACATAATAATCTGCAAATGATCGTGGAATCCCGCGAAAACTATATTGCCCAATCAGAGGGCGCAACGAATTTCCCGTGGCGCGTGATCATCGTATCGGAAAAAGATGCGGACCTGGCCGACAGCGATCTCGTCTACAAGCTGGCAACGCCTCCGACAGGCGATTTCTCGTGGGTTAAACCCGGTAAAGTGGCATGGGACTGGTGGAATGACTGGAATCTTTACGGCGTGGATTTTAAAACAGGCGTAAATAATGATACGTATAAATATTACATAGATTTTGCCTCCGAGATGGGAATTGAATATGTGATCCTTGACGAAGGCTGGGCGGTAAACAAAAAAGCCGACCTGTTTCAGGTGACGCCCGAAATCAATCTGCCGGAACTGGCGGCTTATGCAAAAGCGAAAAACGTGGGGCTGATTCTCTGGGCAGGATATTATGCGTTCGACAGGGACATGGAGGCCGTATGTAAACACTACAGTGAAATGGGCATTAAAGGATTCAAGGTCGATTTCATGGACAGGGACGATCAGCCGATAGTCGATTTTCATCGTCGGGGGGCAGAAATGGGCGCCAAATATCATTTAATAATCGATTATCACGGAACGTACAAACCGACGGGGTTGCATCGTACGTACCCGAATGTGATTAATTTCGAGGGCGTAAACGGACTGGAACAGCTGAAATGGGCGACTGACCTTGATCAGGTCGCGTACGATGTGACGATCCCGTTCATCCGTCAGGTAGCCGGCCCGATGGATTACACGCAAGGCGCTATGCGTAATGCGACGAAAAGAAACTACCGGAGCGTGTATAACGAGGCCATGAGCCAGGGCACGCGCTGCCGCCAGCTGGCCGAATATGTCGTTTTTGAATCGCCGCTCAACATGCTTTGTGATAATCCCTCGAATTACAGGCGAGAACCGGAATGTACGGCCTTCATCGCCGCCGTGCCGACGGTGTGGGACCGCACGATTGCGCTGAACGGCGAGATCGGCCGGTATGTCTCCATCGCCCGTCAAAAAGCGGACGTCTGGTATGTCGGTTCGATGACAAACTGGGATGCGCGGGAGTTGGAACTGGATCTCTCGTTCCTCGGCGAAGGCGATTTTAAAGGCGAAGTATTTCGGGACGGGATCAATGCGGATCGCGTAGCTCGGGACTACAAGAAAGAGACGATTGACGTCCCGGCAAACCGGAAGCTGAAGGTCTCGATGGCTCCGGGCGGAGGCTATGTCGTGAAGATCACCCGGAAATGAACGCCTCCACCTCTCCGGAGAGTTATACCCCGTGAGCGGCGACCTTTTCAGACAATAATTCCATAAATTGATCAACCTGAGGAATCAATGGTTGTACGCCGTTATTTATAATAACAAAATCAGCCTGCTTCCGCTTTAATTCGTCAGGCGTCTGACGATTCATTCGCCTCATTACGTCAGCCTCCGATGCGCCGTCGCGTAACATAGCGCGCGTCAATCTCAATTCGACCGGCGCATATACCATCAACACAACATCCATCTCTTTATCTAACCCCGACTCATACAAAATAGCCGACTCCATGGCGCAACACGTTGAAGTTTGCTTAGCGGCCCACTCTTTAAAATCTTCCCCGACGACCGGATGAATAATTCCATTCACCTTTTTTAAAAGGACTTCGTCGCTAAAGATGAGTGAGGCAAGCTTCTTACGGTCAAGCCTGTCTTCTACATAAAGATCGTCGCCTGACAAGTTCTTCAATTCTTTCCGTATGACAGGCGATGTATTTGCAAGGCGCTTACTTTCATCATCCGCCATATAGACCGGAATACCTGCCAGCGTAAATAATGACGAAACAACCGACTTACCACTTCCAATGCCTCCCGTAATACCTATCTTAATCATGCTTCAAATGTTCTATTATAAACTCCAACTCACTCGGGACAATAACAGGATTTGTCACCCATGAAGGTTTTTCGGTAAGTCTCACCGGAAGCCTCCCTACAGCCTGATTATCCTCAAACTCGCGAAAGGGGATATTTATTTCCAGCTTTTCTGCCGTCAGTTCCCTGAATTGTGATAACGGAATATTACAAACCACCTCTACGCTCGAAGGAAACATGCGTAAAACGTAACCTGCCGGAATATCAAGGCATGATACCGGTAATTGTACTTTTTTCTCCGTAAATTCTTCAACCGGTATCGTAAGTTTTACGGTTTCGCTTTCCGACTTTACGCCTTCCGGCAAATCAAGAGAAGCTGTCAACTCTCTTGTTTTCGACACGTCTTCCAGTGTTATAAGTTTGGTTTTCACCATTTTCAACGTATCAAGAACGCTACTGCTTCCATATAAACGGACTTCCGAATGTGAGATTTTTATACTGTCGGACAGTTTAAATCCTGGTCTTGTACTAATATGAAGATTGGAAAATACCGGAACCAGTCGGCTACCGAGAAGATCATAGCGAAGCTCTATCTCACGAGGCTCGATTGACAGGATGGATGTGGAGGATATTAATTGCTTCGAGATCGCCGTCTCAAGCGCCTGGCTTGTGATGAGAAGCGACGAGCCGGACGCGCGCTGTAAACCGGAAATCGATATATCAACCGGATTGAAGTTTACATTCCAGGAATAATACATCAAAGTTGTCCCTTTATCTTTAAGTAGAATACTTACTTTTTCAGGATTATTTTCCGAGAGAATCCACTCCGACGGCACATTCTTATATCGCAATGGGAGTTCAATTCTTCGCTCATAATCCTGTTGAAGACTTTGTAAAAGCCAAAACCCAAAGGACAACAATAAAAAAAACATAAAAATAAATATCTCTTTCCATTGCTGGCGACGAAAAAAAGCTCCTGTATTCAAGAGCATTGATTCTAATGCAGACTTCCATTTATTCTGCATACTTTCGAATCGCTCTATTGTTATGCTTTAGGTTGAATATCGCCTGAAGAAGCGTAAACCGAAGCCTTATCGACACGTATGCGAACGCCATCGGCGATTTCAATAAGCATACTGCTTTCTGCCATCTCTTTTATCCTGCCATGGATGCCTCCTGCAGTAACTACTTTATCTCCGACCTTCATTGCTTCACGCGTTTTCTGCAACTCTTTCTGACGTTTCTGTTGCGGACGGATCATAAAAAAATAGAATATAGCTATCATAGCTACAATCATGATTATGCCCATATACGAATTTTCACCTCCGGCAGGGGCTGCCGCCTGTAATAATACATTTGATATTATATTCATTTTCTTAAAATTTAAAATGTCAATCAATCCTTTTTTAATTCACTAAAGTACAAAGATAATACAATGCGAGCGTAATACAAAATCAAAAAAACTTTTAAGTTAATTCTTCATCAAACATTTTTCTGCTTTCAGTTCTTCCACAATAGAATCCAGAACGCCGTTAATAAATGTGCCGCTTTTAGGAGTGCTGTAATATTTCGCAGCATCTATATACTCGTTAAGCGTAACGCTTATCGGTATTGTCGGAAAATTCATGATTTCGGCAAGCGCCACCTGCATAATAACCAGATCCATATTTGCCACGCGCTCGGATTCCCAGTTTTTCATGTGCCTGTCGATACGTTCACGATATTCCTCGCCATGCAATAAAGTCTGGCGAAACAATTTAATCACATAATCATAATCGTCATTGCTATTAAACATCGGCATCAACTCCTGCTTGCTTCCTGCATCTTCATTAAAACGCTTAATCGTTTTTATTACAAACGACTCTATAATATCGACGTCTTCATTCCAATAGATGCTTTTTTCCTCAAGATAGTCTTCTACAAATTCATTATTTGAAATAATACGCTTGAAAATCAGTCGCCAGAATTCCTTATCTACTTCATAACTGTCTTCTTCGTTTTTCAGATATTCTGCATATATACCGGAAACTGTTATCATGTCAAGAATCTTTTTGACAAAATCCATATCATCCGCCCATGAAATTCCATGTTCCTTAGCGTACTTCAACAAACTTTCGTTTTTAAATATCTGGTTCGCCAGGCGATTATTCCGCATACGCACATCCGGATTGCGTTCTTCATCCGTAGGACGATACTTATTACGCTTTAATTCGATCATACGCTCATACATATGAGTGGTATCAACAATCAGTAATAAAAAATAATGGTACAGGTCATAGGAACGTCTCAAACTCAAAAGCAACTCGTTTTCCGCCACTTTCAGATCCTTAGAGCCTTTCTGATAGTATGCATAAACTATTTGCAATACTTTTATGCGGATTAAAATTCGATTAATCATTATAAAAAAGAACAAGTATATATCTTAATTCGGGCGCGAAGATAACACTTATTCCCTGAAAACTGCAATTTTTTGGGAAAATACTTGTTTTTTTAATTAAAAATTTACATATTTGAGGTCAAATTCGTTAATGAGAGGAGGGAACGACTATGGAAGATTTGACTGACAAAACGAGCAGAGGCCTTGGAGATAAAGAAATTGTATATTCCAAAGCCATAAAAGCGGGAAAGCGGATTTATTATCTGGATGTAAAAAAAAACCTGAAAGAAGATTTATTCATTGCTATCACTGAAAGTAAAAGAAATCAAACGAAAGAAGGGGAACCTGTGACTTTTGAAAAACACAAGATTTTTCTATATAAAGAAGATTTTGACAAATTTATGGATGGTATGAGCGAGATTATACATTATATAAAGGGGAAAAATGCAACGCCTCCTTTCACGGAGAATCCTGAAGATGGAAACCCGCCATTAAATGTCTCAGAAACAAAAGAGAAATAAACCGCTTTTTTTTGGTCGCGTATCTCATCCGTCTGATCCCATCCGGATACCGTAAGTAAGTCGTACAGTTTGGTTTACAGTCTCTTTTTTTTCAGGAAAAGAAAAAAAGTGGGATAACCGAGTAAGGTTATCCCACTTTTTATGAATAAATCGTACTGCCTTATGCCGGATGAATCGCCTCTGTGGGACAAGCATCTGCGCATGATCCGCAATCCGTGCACATTTCCGGGTCGATATGATAGATATCACCTTCTGAAATAGCGCTAACCGGACATTCGTCAATACATGTGCCACAAGCAATACAATCTTCACTAATTACGTAAGCCATAATCTTTTTCTGTTTAATAATTAATACTTTGAGTTTTACGGTAATAAAGAAATCCTTATTTGACCATTTATAAATTTACCCGCAAATATATATCATTTTTTTTACATACAAATAAGATTCGTTATTTTTTTTTTAAGCAATATCCCGGTCTTTCCTCCGTTATTAGTTGTAAATATTATACGTTTGAAAAAGATAGTCTATATACTTATATTCATTTTTTCCGCATTTCCGTCATTCGCACAAAAGCGGAAAGTGCAAAATCGGCCATATGCCGACTATAGATTGTACCACTTCGGATTTCATGTAGGTATACATACTCAGGATCTTATATTGACAAATAACGGAATAACGGCGCCGAATGGTGAAACATGGTTTGCAGAAATCCCCAATTATACCCCGGGATTTAGCGTCGGCGTCATAGGAGATATGTTTCTCAATCCTTACATGAATCTCCGCATTACGCCTGCTATTCATTTTGGCGATAGAACCGTATACTTCAAAGAACTGACCCGTGAAGAAGAAAAACGCGTAAGCGTACGGTCCAACTACCTGTCCATTCCCTTAGATGTAAAAATATCATCTATGCGACTAAACAACTATCGTCCCTACGTTATCGGGGGAGTCTACGGCGCCGTTGATCTTGGAAGGAAAAAAGGCCAGCCGCTATTAACGAAACAGCTTGATTATGGTCTTGAGTTCGGCTTGGGTTGCAATATTTATTTGCCGTTTTTCAGGTTAGCTCCCGAGTTAAAATTCAAGTTCGGACTGGCTGATATACTGGAAAAAAATCGCGACGACCTGACAAACGAAGCAGATAAAATTTACACAAACGCTCTGTCTAAGGCGACGACGCGTATGATTATTCTTACGTTCAATTTCGAATAACCAGTTCAAAAAAAATGTATACGGCAGGAGACGCTAAGACAATACTGTCCAATCTGTCAAACACGCCCCCATGACCCGGTAAAATATTTCCCGAATCTTTTACTCCATAAGTTCGCTTAAGCAAAGACTCGACCAGATCTCCCCACGTGGCCGAAACTACCGTTATCACTGCAAATGCAAGCCAATAATACCATGCCATTTCCGTATAAAAGCGGGAAAATATAAGCGAAGCGATAATCACAACTGCTAATCCGCCAAAAAAACCTTCCCATGACTTGAGCGGCGATATACGCTGAAATAAACGATGTTTACCTTTCCAGGAACCTATCAGATAAGCTCCGATATCATTTAACCAGATAAACACAAAAAACATCAGCAAAGGCAACGGGTTATAAACAGTCGATTGCATATAGGGTATAAAACACAGCAGAGATAAAAGACCTGCGCAATAACACTGGGAAAAACAAATCGCTCCCCAGTGAGCGACCGGATTACTATTCCGCATGTACAGGCCTGAAATAAACAATATCAATATGATTATCAGATAAGGAATATAGATCTCATAACCAACATAATTACCGGCATACAAGCACGACGAGACAAACAGGTACATACCTCCGAATATGCCCAGCAAACGCTGCCACATCGCGCCTTCATACTTGGTCAACGCATAAAATTCATGTATCAGTAATCCCACTATTACGCTGAATATTCCGGCAAACAATAACAGATGCACACAAACGGCAGCGATAATAACTACTACAAATAAAATACCGGTAAGAGTCCTTTGTATAAGATTTTTCAAGGTTAAACTATTTTATTTCCGTCTGTTTCTATTCTTTATGATCGCCATTTTGCTTTCCCATAATTTCCTCGCTACGCGATACCCATGGTCGCTTACCGAAAATATGTTCTACATCTTCCGTATATATGACCTCAGATTTAAGCAATAGCTCCGCAAGTCGATTATGTTTTCCCGCATTTTCCGATAGAATCTGCTTTGCTCGCTCATATTGTTCGTTTACAATACTTTGCACCTCTCCATCAATCAGTCTGGCCGTGTCTTCACTGTAAGGTTTGGTAAAGCCCCAGTCCTGCCCCGTCGAGTCATAATAGTTTAGATTCGGCAATTTCCGACTCATACCAAAATATACGACCATTGCATAAGCCTGCTTTGTCACACGTTCCAGATCGTTTGACGCGCCTGTCGAAATATCGCCGAGAAACAATTCTTCGGCAGCGCGCCCGCCCAGTGTTGCGCACATTTCATCAAGCAGTTGTTCATGGGTTGTTATCTGGCGTTCTTCAGGAAGATACCATGCTGCTCCAAGCGCTTTTCCCCGCGGCACAATTGTGACTTTAACCAACGGATTTGCGTACTCCAGGAGCCAACTTAAAGATGCATGTCCGGCCTCGTGAATAGCAATGCTTCTACGTTCTCTTTCCGTCATTATCTTACTGCGCTTTTCAAGCCCTCCGACAATACGGTCGACAGCGCTCATAAAATCTTCCTTCTGAACGGATTTCTTACCATTTCGTGCGGCAATCAATGCAGCCTCATTACAAACGTTCGCTATATCGGCGCCGGAGAAACCCGGAGTCTGACGTGCGAGAAAATCCGTATCCACGCTGGAATCTATCTTTATAGGGCGAAGATGAACTGCAAAAATTTCTTTTCTTTCATTCAAATCCGGCAAATCGACATAAATCTGACGGTCAAAACGCCCGGCACGCAACAACGCTTTATCAAGCACGTCCGCCCGATTTGTTGCCGCAAGAATTATAACCCCGCTGTTTGAACCAAATCCATCCATTTCCGTAAGTAATTGATTCAATGTATTCTCCCGTTCATCATTGGCATTCATATTGGCATTCTTGCCACGTGCGCGGCCTACTGCATCTATTTCATCAATAAACACGATACATGGCGCTTTCTCTTTTGCCTGACGGAATAAATCGCGCACACGCGATGCGCCAACCCCAACAAACATCTCCACAAAGTCCGAACCGGACAGAGAAAAAAACGGAACGTTTGCCTCGCCGGCTACAGCCTTGGCCAAAAGGGTTTTACCCGTTCCCGGAGGTCCTACCAGCAGCGCTCCCTTTGGTATTTTGCCTCCAAGCTCAGTGTACTTGCCCGGATTTTTCAAAAATGAAACAATCTCTTCCACTTCCTGTTTTGCTTCAGCAAGTCCCGCAACATCTTGAAAAGTAACTTTATTTTTCCCGTCTTTATCAAAAAGTTGCGCCTTTGATTTCCCCACGTTAAAAACTCCCATACCGCCGGCGCCTCCTCCTCCTCCCGACATACGACGCATAAGAATAAACCATATCAGGATGATAAGAATAAACGGGCCGATAGAAACGAGCACATTCCATAACATATCGTCCCCCTCTTTAAAGGCAACATTCGCAGATATTTTATTTTCAGACGCTTCCTTATCATAAAAATCCGAAAACTTGTCAGCCGAAGGTATTTTAACCATCACCTTAGCCTCAAGCTCCGACGCTTTTTCCGCATCCTGCTTAAAAACATCCTTGTATCTATCTTTTTTTACTGTGGCTTCTACAACATTTTTCTTGTTATAAACAACCATATCTTCAAAAACATCATTACGCGCCATCTGTTGAAATTCCGTCCATCCGATTTCTTTCACCGTCGAAGAATCATTTACAAGATACCATGCGATCACGGGAATAAAAATCAAAGCATAAATCCACCAGAGATTAAAACCGGGTTTCTTATTCCCGTTCGGTTTTTTTTGATAATTATTATTGTTATTTTTGAAAACGTCTTTATCCTTTTCTTCCATACTCATATTTATCCAAGATCATAAATTAATCGACATCCGGAAACCTCTTTATTTTCGAGTCTTCCCATAAATTCTCAAGCCGGTAAAAAGCGCGCATCCCCGGCATAAAAATATGGACAATAATCGTGCCATAATCCATGCCTACCCATTGAGCATTACGCAAACCGTCTACAGAAAGAGGTTTTTCTTTCAATTCTTTGCTAACCATATCCCATACCGAGTCTGACAATGATGATATCTGATTTGGATTTTTACCTTCGCATATAACCATATATTGACATATAGCGCCTGCCACTTCTCTTAAATCCACCGCGACAAGATCCCGTCCTTTTTTTTCCTGCAATCCTTTAATGATTGTATCTAACAGTAATTGTATTTGATTCATCCAATAAACAGTCCTTTTTATTCCGAATGTGCAAAGATAATGCAAGCTAAGAGGAATACAAAATAAACTTATTCATTTTTATTTTTATTTTTAAGGCGTAGCTTTCTTCTGTTTTATGACAAAAGATAAGCAGTAGAGAGAGCTACATAATAAGTTCAAATTATTTTTCATAAACATTTTGAAAAAACAAAAAAAAAATATACTTTTGCACCGTCAAAATATCAAGGCATTGTTCTATGGTGTAATGGTAACACGTCAGATTCTGGTCCTGAAATTCAAGGTTCGAGTCCTTGTAGAACAACATTTTAAATATAATTAACAATGAAAGGCATATCCTTAGTGAAAAGGGGGTATGCCCTTTTTGCGTGTTGTAATCAGAGATGTCAGGATAACCGTAGAATATCTCACTCTGATTACGGACACAAAAAAGCCGAACTCTTCCGGCGGATGCATCCGCCTTTGCTGAATAAAAAAACTTTAACGATGCAAAGATGAAAACAATTTTTGAGGTATGCTGGAAAAAGCCCGCTTTTATTAAAAAAAACGGGCTTAAATGTCAAGATTGTTTGTGTATTAATCAAACGAAATGAACCTGACTTAAATCTTTGGCTAAGTCGTGTATTGACTTTTCTATTTTTTCGACTGTGTTCTTCCGAGGGCGTTTCCGTCCCGTCACATAATGGCTCAGTTGTTTCCGATTTATTCCGGTAACAACCTCCAATCCGGCCAAAGAGAACTGCTTTGAATATCTCTTCAGGAAAGATTGCACATCGTACTTAAATTCTATTTCATAATTGCCTTTCAATATTTCAGGAAGATTATCTTTGTTTTGTTCAATAAACAACCTTAAGCCTTCCAATACATTTTTGCGTGCACTTTCTTCCGTTTCCCCAGCCCCGTAAACGCCCGGACAATTTTCGGCATAAGCGTCAAAAAAATCGCTACTGCTTTCAATAATGATAATTATTTTTTCCATAACTTTTTTTTGCGAGCCGGAACTATTCAAGTCCCGGCTCTTTTGTTAATTTAATCCTTAAACCTTCTCCCATCTCTTTTGCACCGTGATAAGGAACCGGTGGAGAAATAATCCCGTCCTTTTCGTAGAAATAATGGCTTCCGCTCGTATAAAGAAGTTTCCAGCCATTCTTTTTGATTTTCCGGTGAAATTTCCGCGTACTTCATAATGTCAATGCTCGCTTGATTAATACGCCACAAAGGTAGCAAAACGGATACTATCATCCAGGTGTTTTGTCAACTATTTTCATACCATATAACTAAATTCAGAGTTCCTGACCTGTAAAACATAACGTCTTAAAAATAAGCAAGAAACAAAAAAGTTGTTGGGAAAAGAAAGTGTCCTGTTTTTTTAATTGAAACATTTTTTATTAGATTTGCAGTA
>JAIROL010000147.1 GCA_031257565.1 Tannerella sp.
CTGTCGGGCAGCGCCGTCTGGCTCACGCCCGACGTTTATACGACTGACCCTGTCTGCAGCATCTCCGCCGGCGCCGACGGCGTTTCGACCGTCGTGAAAGTCGGGGTTATCAACCGCGGCTCGGCCTCCATCGGTCCGCCGGTGCACGTGGCGCTCTACCGCGACACGGTGGCGCCGGCTAATTTTATCGCTACCGACAATGCCGGCATCCTGATCAATCCCGGCGACACGGGCTATGTGTCGGTCACAATCCCCGACATCAGGCAATATCCGGCGCTCCATATCGTGGCGTGCGTGAATAACGACGGTACGTTCCACAGCGACGGGACGATAGCGCCCGTCCAGACGGAGTGCGATTCTACGCACAACGAGCAGACGACGCTGAACACCCGCCTGTCGCAGTCGATGGAGAAAAATGCCACGCTTCGGCGCAACGTCGTCCTCCATGCCGGCGACGGGACGTACGCGAACCCCGTCTCCGCGCTCTACGGCGACACGATCGAGTATGCGATAACGGCGACGAACCCGATAGCCGGCACGGCCATCATCCGCGACACGCTGCCGCTCTACCTGCAATTTGCGACTACCGTCGGCGCATCGACTCCGTTGGGCGCACCGCTTCCGTTTGTCGAATCGCATACCATCGCGCCCCAGACGAATGTGCCGCATGCGCTGTCGTGGACGGTGTCGGGTCTCACCCGCGCGGCGCCCTACGCTGTTGTGACGCTCCGTGCGACGATCGAGCAGGGCGCGAGCGCCTCGCAGCCGCTCTTCCCCAACCGCGCGTGGGTAGGCGTGATAGACAGTAATAACGACACGACGGCCTTCCTGACCAACTATACGTACCACCAGGGCGCTGGTATCTCGCTGGTGGCGTTCTCCGCCTCCGCCGGCGGCAACATCTACAACGCCGACCGCCAGGCGGTGGACTACAGTACTGCGCCGCGCTCCGGCATCCTCGTCGCCCCCGACGAGGGCTACCGCTTCGCCGGCTGGGAGCACGCCGGCTACTACTCGCACCGCGGCGCGTACATCCCGCCCGCCGCGGGCATTGAGCGCTACGACACGCTGGCGATCTACGGCGACGTGACCCTCCACGCCCGCTTCGAGCCTGTCGCGTACCCTATCCGCTACCTGCTGCACGGCGGCGAGAACGCTCCCGCGAACCCGTCGTCGTACACGATCGAAGACGCCGCCATCACCCTCGCTCCGCCCTACAAGGCAGGCGACGTCTTCATCGGCTGGACCGCCGCAACCGCCGACGCTTTCACCGGCACAACCGGCGACATCATCGCCGGCCGTACAGGCGCCGCCTCCTCCGCAGGCACAACCGGCAACGCTTTCGCAGGCGCAACCGCCGCCTCCTCCGCAGGCACAACCGGCAACTCTTTCGCAGGCCGGACAGCCGCAAGCGCCGCCTTCTCCGCAGGCCGTACAGGCACAACCGGCGATGCGCCGCAGGAGGTCGTAACGATCCCCGCCGGCTCGACGGGCGAGCGCACTTACTATGCCAACTACCTGTACAGCGGCCGCGAAGCTGCCGACTTTGACGCCCTCGCCGGCGCCGGCGACCGCGTATGGTCGGCGGGCGGCGAGCTGTACGTCCGCACGTCGCGCGCCGGCGTCGGCGTCCGCGTCTACACGCCCGACGGCGTCCTGCACCGCCGGTTCACGATCCCTGCTCCGGGCATAACGAAGTACCCACTCCTGCCCGGCCTCTACATCGTGGCCCTCGACGACGACGCCGGACAGAAAGTGATCCTGACCCCGCCCGATTAGAAAACCGAACAATTGCGTATGTTTCGCCACGAAGCGATTTGGTAATTGTCTCGCTTCTCTCAACAAGCCGTAAATATCTGCAGATATTTACGGCTTTTGTATTTCATTCATGGGGGGGTATGCAACGATGCCTGCAAAAACAGGATATTCCGTTTGCGGGCTTCATCGTACGGTTTGCGCTGATGTTCAGACTTCCTGACCTCCGGGGAAATCAATCTGTCGCCAAATCGTAAAAAAGTGTCGGATTAGAGCCGGGAAATATTGAGGCACACGCAGACTATTGCCACAGGGGCGCATCCTGCCAGCTGGCGGGGAAGCCCATGGCGCAAATGTCAACAGTGGGGTATTCCGCCAGCAGCGATTTCAGTTTTTGCGCGAAGGAGTTGTTGGGCGAAACGGTAAACAGCAGGTATTTGATGATGCAAATACGGAAGTAGATGCGCCTTTTTTTGAATATTTCTACTTTTCAGATTACCGTATGTAACGCACATAATGCCTAAAGTAACTGTTTCAGCTATCATCCACGCCGGCGGGTATGGGTTGGAATATTTGTTTCGAAAATGGAGAATAAATTCTGCTGTAGATTTGTTTATTTCCGATTGAATGAGCTTAAGTGTTTTTGAAAAAACATTATGATTGTGAAAATACATCGCATCAGCTATCCAAAATACGTCATTTAAATCATGGCTCACCCAATTGATTATGGCGCTTCGTATGGCGACTTCAATCTTTTCAATTTCGTTGAAAAGCAGCACACGCAATTTCCGGTCGAAACGGTACATGTTGAGCGCCATCTCAAACGTCGCTCCGTCTTTATAGCGGTGGTCGGTTTTCGGCTCTTTCAGCAGGGGATAAAGATAGGCGCTTAGCCTGAAATAGCCGATATTGGTAAGATAGCTGATTGCCCGCTGTTCATCGGGGATGGACAGTCCCCGGTTTCGGAGCAGAAGAATTAAATCCTGCGGGAGCGTACAAGTCTTGGAATAATTTGTTTTCATAGCGGTCTTAAAAAAAAACGGCCCGCTGATTTGAGCATTGTGAAGAGGCTTCGCGGGCGCTGGATAGCGCAAAGGTATGACAAATTTTTGAATCTGCAAAATATTATTTGAAAATACAGCGATTCAGGGAGAAAAAAATATCAGAGGTTGATCTGCTGCGGCTAATAGCATGGATAAAAGCAAGGCTTTCCGCTTCACCCAAAAGCAGAAAATCAGCAGTAATAAAAGGCTAAAAAGTATCTAAGGCTAAAAAGTATCTGTTTCGTAAAAAATATTCATGTTCCTGTTATAACTTAACTTCGGGAGTAAGTCTTCTCCGCCACGGTTATCAGACCGTAATCCTCATTCCCGGGAAGGATGGGGTCTTCTGTTTTGCCTGTAATCAGCAGAGGGACACACACAGGGAGCTATCAATGCGATTGCCTTCCGGCAATCGTTTCAAAAAAATGTGCGGTATTTTCGGGAGATTGACTATCTTTGTTTCAAAATTAAAAATTTGCGTCTCATGAAACGAACATGCAAAACGGCTTGCGCCAAAGATTTATGAACATGCTGTGAGTTCTATGTTTCCTTAATGTTAAAAAATAAACAATGTAAACATGAAAAAATTACCGATAGGAACGCAATCGTTTGAAAAATTACGTACCAACAACTGTGTGTATGTAGATAAAACCGAAATCATCCACCGTATCATTTCGAACGGAGAGGTTTATTGCCTTTCGCGTCCGCGGCGGTTTGGGAAATCATTGCTCGTAAGTACGCTGGAAGCGCTGTTCAAAGGGCGGAAAGAGTTATTTGAAGGCCTGTACATTTACGACCGCTGGGATTGGTCGCAACAGTATCCGGTCATCGTTGTGGACTGGGCAATGATAGGACACTCCACGCCGGAGGAGATGAAAACAGATATGATCTCCTACCTGAATGAGATTGCCCGGGACAGTCAAATTACGTTGACCTCGCAATTCATATCCGGCTGTTTCAGGGAATTGATTAAATCCCTTCACGATCAAAGCGGCAAAAAAGTAGCCGTACTGATTGACGAATACGACAAACCCGTTACCGCACATCTTTTTGATTCCCACCTGACGGAAATCCGGACGGCGGTACACGATTTCTATCAGGTGATGAAAGGTACGGACAAATTCGGAAATTACTGGATCCGTACCGGTACGCCGACTTTCCTTCTTGACATCATTCGCCGCCGCAACCGTACGGATGCCATACTGGAACCGATTGTCGTCGGGGAAAGTATACTTGACGGATATAATCCACCCGATATCAGAGAAGCGCCGTTGCTGTTCCAAACCGGATATTTGACCGTCAAACATAAAGAGTTGAACAGAGGCATTCCGAGTTATACGCTAGACATTCCCAATTCGGAAGTAAACGAGGGTCTTATGACCGGTTTGCTGGAAGCATACGGTAAATATTCTTCCCTCGAATGGGTGGACGATCTGCGCATGACGATGGCGCGGCAGATAACCGCGGGCGACGAGGCCGGTTTTGCCATCAGTCTTGAAGCCACGATTGCTACCGTTCTGAAGGAACTTCACGGCGCCAACGAGTCATGCTATCATACGATCATGCTGATATGGATGCGTCTGCTCGGCTTCAAAATACACGGCGAAATGCCAAACGATCGCGGACGCGCCGACGCCGTCTGGGAACAGCACGGAGTAACGGTCATTGCCGAATTGAAATACCATGCCAAAAAGAAAACGAACGCATTGCTCAACGACGCGATGACGCAAATCCGCGAACGGCGTTACTATAATCGGTACACCGGAAAAGTAATTTTGCCCGGCATTGCCTTTTCGGGAAAAGACGTCGGATGCCGCATGGAAGAATTGAAACGTACCTGTCGTTCTTCTCGCAAAGGAACAGCTTCGGGATTTTAAATCTTTAAATCATGGAATTTTTGAATATTAAAACAGCCGCTTGCGGCCATTCATCTAAACAATTCAACAGTTAAACAATATGAAAGCAGGTATTTTCGGAGTAGGATTAGACACGTATTGGGGTCAATTTCCTGGTTTGCTTGAGCGGTTGAACGGCTACAGGCAAGAAATAGCAAAGCGAATGAGCGCTTTCGGCGTCGAGGTGACGGACGCCGGAATGGTAGACACGCCCGAAAAAGCGTTCGAGGCAGCCGCTTTGTTAAAGCGCAACGAAGTGGAGATTGTATTCCTGTACATCTCCACGTATGCGCTCTCGTCCACCGTATTGCCGGTAGTGCGTGAAGTCGGGGCGCCGCTCGTTATTTTGAATGTACAGCCGACGGCGGCCATCGACTATCGCGCGCTGAACGCATTAAAAGACCGCAGCGCAATGACCGGCGAATGGCTTGCGCATTGCCAGGCCTGCTCGTTGCCGGAATTTGCTTCGGTATTCAACCGCGCGGGTATCCGCTACGAAATTGTTTCCGGATATTTGCAGGAAGAACACGTGTGGCGCGAAATCGGCGAATGGCTCAAAGCCGCGCACGTAAAATACGAAATGAAGCACAACCGCATGGGGATACTCGGTCACTACTACTGCGGGATGCTGGACGTATATACCGACACTACGCTGCAATCGGCCGTTTTCGGCACGCATATCGAGCTGCTCGAAATGTGCGAGCTGAAAGCGTACCGCGACGCGGTTACGGACGCCGCGCTTGCCGGAAAGTTAGCCGAATTTGCGGCGCGCTTCGACGTGTCGCCGCAGTGCGAACCTGCCGAACTCGAACGCGCCGCGCGTACCGCCGTTGCGCTCGACAGTCTGGTTGCCGCGCGGCGGTTAGGCTCGCTGGCATACTATTACGAAGGTTATCCGGGCAACGAATACGAAAACATCGTCACCTCGCTGATAGCCGGCAACACCCTCCTCACCGGAAAAGGCGTTCCTGTGGCGGGCGAGTGCGAAGTGAAAAACGTACAGGCGATGAAAATCATGTCGCTGCTTGGCGCGGGCGGCTCGTTTTCGGAGTTCTACGCCATGGATTTCGACGACGACGTGGTGATGCTGGGGCACGACGGCCCTGCACATTTCGTCATTGCCGAAGGACGTGTTCAATTAGTCCCGGTGCCGGTATATCACGGAAAACCCGGCAAGGGGCTTTCGATACAGATGACGGTTCGGCATGGCGATGTGACGCTCCTTTCGGTGTGCGAAGGCCGCGACGGAATATTCCTGCTGGCCGCCGAAGGCGTTTCGGTCGCAGGACCAACGCTCAATATCGGAAACGCCAACAGCCGCTACCGTTTTCCGGCGGGCGCCCGCGCATTTATCGACCGGTGGTCAAAAGCCGGGCCTTCGCATCATTGCGCTATCGGCACGGGGCATGTCGCCGCAACAATCGGGAAACTTGCGCACCTGTTGAATATCCCGTTCGTACAAATCAGTTGAATAAAAATAACCTCTAAACTTTTTAGACATGAAGAAAACAATTACGCTATTTGCATTTACCCTTATTTTAATTGCTGCAGGTTGCAGCCAACAAGGACCGGCTATTACGCAAGCGGTCGATTTACAGTGTGAATACCAAACAAACCCGCTGGGCGTGGACACGGAAACGCCGCGATTCAGCTGGACGCTTTCCGATCCGGGACACGTGAGGGGACAGGCGCAAACCGCTTATCACATTCTGGTGGCAAGCAGCCCCGACAAGCTGACGGAAGCCGCCGCCGACGTGTGGAACAGCGGAAAAATCGAATCGCCGCAGTCGGTTTTAGCGCCTTTCGGCGGGCAGAAGCTGCAAGCAAGCGCCGCCTATTTCTGGAAAGTGCAGGTGTACGACAGAGACGGCAGTCCTTTGGCATGGAGCGAGCCGGCGCGTTTTGTGACCGGCGTCCTTGATCCCGCCGAATGGAACGCCGCCGCGTGGATACGTCATCCCGACGCGACGCGCGTGAAACACATCTGGTTTCGCAAAAACCTCACGCTCGCCGCCCGTCCGGGCAACGTTTTTATACACGTGGCGTCGCTCGGGTATCACGAGCTGTATGTCAACGGCCGGAAAGCCGACGACCGGGCGCTCGCGCCCGCGCTGACAAACTTCAACAAACGGCTTTTCTACGTCACCTACGACATTTCGAAGCTGCTTAAAAAAGGCGACAACACCCTTGGCGTATGGTATGCGTCGGGATGGGCAAGCTACGACTGTTTTTCGCGAACGCCCGCGCTCCGTGTACGGCTTGACGGCAACGACGACAAAGGCAACCCGCTGGCGCTCGTTTCGGATACCACATGGCGCTGCGCCGTCAGTAGCAGCGAAGACACGCAGCACACGCGCTATTTCAACGGCAACGGCGGCGAGATTGTGGACGCCCGCGCTTTCGTCCCCGACTGGAACAGCCCCTCGTTCGACGACAGCCAATGGGCGCATGCCGCCACCGCCGCCGGTAATGACTCCGTCGCCCTCGAAGCGCACGACATTGATCCGTCGCGGATCATCGACACGCTCGCCGCACAGCAGATTACCGACGCCGGCGATGGCGTGTACAAGATCGATTTCGGGAAAAACTTTACCGGATGGCTGAATATCAAATTCAGCGGCCTCTCGGCGGGCGACACGGCGGTTATCGGCTCGGCAGACGACAACGAAAATTTTGCCGATTTCAACATCTACAACGTCTTCATCTCGTCGGGAAAAGACGGGGAGTCGTTTTCGAACCGGTTTAACTACATTGCCGGAAGATATGCCAACATCAAAGGGTTGCGGCAGGCGCCGAAATTGGAAGACGCCACCGCTTACGCCGTCAGTACCGACCTGCGGCGCACGGGGACATTCAACTCGTCGAACGAACTGTTCAATAAAATCTTCGAGACCGACCTGTGGACATTTCTCGCCAACACCACCGAAGGCTATACCTCGGACTGCCCCCATCGCGAACGCTGCGGCTACGGCGAAGAGGCTACGGCCACGTCGTGGGGAATCGGGTTGCCCAACTACGACGCCGGCGCGTTCTACCGCAATGTGGCGCGCAACTGGCGCGACGTGCAGCTACCCGATGGCTGGGGACGTAACACGGCTCCGCAACCGAACGATGTGCACTGGGGCGGAGCCATGTGGAGCAGCGCCGGACTGAACGTCGCCTGGGAACACTATATGCATTATGGCGACACGCAGATACTCGAATTAATTTATCCCACCGCCGTGCGCTGGCTCGAATTTTTGAACGCACATGTCAGCAAGGGGCTGTTGAGAAAATATCGCGAAAACGACGGGCAGTTCCTCGGCGACTGGCTCGCGCCCGGCTCGCGTAATGAGTTCGGCTCAAGCATTCAGGCGGTTTATTTCAACAACTGTGTCTATGCCATGAACCTCGAAACGTTCGTGAAAATAGCCAACCTGCTCGGTAAACCCGATGACGCGGCCTTGTACGGCTCGCGGCTCGCGGCTCTGCGTCCTGCCATTCATGCCGAATTTTACGATCCGAAAACCGGGAACTATTGCGACGGGAACCAGGTGCAACAAGCTTTTGCCGTGATCGCCGGCGTGGCAAAGGATGACGTCCGGGCGCAAGTGGAGGCGTCCGTCATCGACAACATGCGCAACGAGAAAAAATATTTCGACATGGGCAGTTCGGGGCTGGTTGTGCTGCTGCATTATCTTGCGGAACATCCCGAAACAGCCGGCCTTGCGGCGTCGATTCTTAACAAGACCGAGTTCCCCGGATACGGCTATTTCATCGAACAGGGCGAAACCACCTGGCCGGAAGACTGGAAAATCAACGTGCCGAGCAAAATCCATACCTGCTATACCGGCATCGCCGGATGGCTCGCCAAAGGCCTTTGCGGTATTCAACCCGACGAAACGAACCCCGGATACAAACATTTTATCGTGAAACCGTTCATTGTCGACGAAGTCGATTTTGCCGAAGCGTCGGTGGGTTCTCCTTATGGCGCAATCGTCAGCCGCTGGGAACGCAAAGACAACAATATCATCCTGTCGGTAACAGCGCCGCCCAATACAACGGCAAGCGTGTATATCCCCGCTTCGCAACCCGACCAAATCACCGAAAGCGGCAAGAACTTGGACGTATCCGAAGGCGTTACGTATAAAGGCGCCGGCAATGGTTATGCTGTGGTCGAGGCGACGTCGGGGAAATACAAATTTGTGTCTCCGTTCAACAATTAAACTTTGCTCGGGATAAACTTGCGAGATAAAAAGCAGAAAGCAGAACGCAAATAAGAACCACAGGGCGGTTTGTAACGCCATCTTCCGACGGCCTCCTGCTTTCCTGCTTTCTGCTTTCTGCCGACATATCACAAAACCATGCCGCGTGCAGTATAAACAATTAAACAACTAAACAACTAAACAATTATAACAACAAACATTTCAAGAAGAAAACATACCAACACAAACTGTCCGATAATTATTGATAGCCATCTTCACCTATTTGAGTAATGGGGAAGATTATGAAGACATGGTTTTATTTGCCAGGAACCACAAAACTTTCTTACAACCCTATACGGAATTACCTAACGGCATTCCGTCTCACGACACTTTCAGGCGGGTAATTTCGGCTCGCCTGTAATTTCGCTATTGTCGCCGATGTACTGCGTCAATGCCTGAACGATTACGGCAAAGACCTTATCGGTTTATTGGTCGGAGAAACAAATCTGTTTGGTATGTTACCAGGATGGGTTAGAGGCAGGATGAAAAAGCTATTTATTTTGTGTTTGATTATGAACAACGTATTTTCCGGCCTACTTTTATGATTATATTTTCTTTCATATCATTCAGTTCGCATATTTTTTCAATGGTTGTGCCATATTTTTTTGCTAAAGAGTATAAGGTGTCTCCGGATTGTATACGATGATATACCGGTCCGTTGGACACGACTGTTTCTTCAATGGGGATCTCTATTTTTTTCCCTGTATTGCTTGTTACGGAAGTTTGTGTATTTTGATTGTTTTTCAGGCCGGTCTGTTTTTCCTGCGTGGTCGCTTGGGTCGTTTGTTTTATAGCATTGACGGATGCTTCTACGGCGACCTGTTTTGCCCGGAAGCGAATGGATTGCCCTATTGAGAGTGTGGATGTTTTTGATATTCCGTTCAACTTGCATAATTCTGTCACTGTTGTTCCGTATTTTCGGGCTATTACGCTTAAAGTTTCTCCTTTTCTCACCCTGTGTACTGCGATTGCGTTTTTCGAGGTTGAGTAGATATTGCTGTTTTTCCCGTTTATTTTCACATTATAAAAAACGTATTCGTCTTTATGCGGAGTTCCGCTTTCAAAATCAATTATTTCTTCAGGGTTGATATCTTTCCCGAGAAAGCGTGTTTCGAAATGAAGATGTGAGCCTGTTGAACGTCCTGTATTTCCTCCGAGGCCGATAGCTTGGCCTGCACGTACTATCTGATTCTCCGTTACAAGGAATTTGGAAAGGTGTCCGTAAATCGTTTCAAGTCCGTTCGGATGACGTAAAACCAGGTAATAACCATATCCTCTGCGCTCAAAACTCTTGATTCTTACTTTTCCGTCAAAAGCTGCCCGTATTGTATCGCCGACATATACTTTCAGATCAATTCCGCGATGCATTCTCCGGCGGCGTGGGCCGTATCTGGATGTAACTTTTATGTCATCATCAATAGGCATTGTAAAGGTGTTGCAATCAATGGCGTATGATTCGGGAAAATGAACCGGTGATTTCAGAAAAGGATTAACATTTACCGTATCCCAGTTGGAGTTGTATAACTCATCAGCAGGGAACAGAAGGCTTTCCCTGGATAACTGTTCATTGTATTCATCCAGTCTTGCTATAGCTAACTCATCTACTCCGACTTTTGTCGGCGAAACATGATTTGCCATAAGCTCGGATGCATACCGGTCAAGACGCGCAGCATCTACAGACGCTTTCTGCGCCTGTATTTTATTGTTCTTTTTCGAGTCTTCTGCTTTTGTCTGCAATCCAATTGCAAGACTACAACAGATCAGCAGTGTATTATGTATTTTCATATAAACTAAATAATCAATTAGTTCTTTTTACGTCATTCATTATAAAAGAAAAAAATATGAAAGGAAAGCCTTCTTCACGATTCCCTGTCAAAAAACAGGGTAAAGGTCATTAATTCCGGTGAATTATCCAAAAAAATATGTCAAAATATCATTGATAATGTGATTAATATATTATATAGCGTATCTATTTTATTGTAAACTAACAAATTAGCCATTAATATGTTTTATAACATATAATTATTGACGTGCGGTTTTTTGTATCAAATAGAATGTGTACTTTTGTACCGTTAACAATTTATAGAAGCGGCAAATGATAAATTATTGTACATGTGTGAATATACCGGCGTCTCTTTTTGATATTACATATGAAGATCGTCTGATGTTTCTGGGTTCATGTTTTGCCGACAATATAGGCATGAGAATGACGGGACGCAGGTTTAATGTATGCGTTAATCCGTTTGGCGTGTTATATAATCCGCTATCGGTCGCTTTGGGATGCAAACGTTTGCTGAAGCCGCTTCCGTTTGCCGAAGACGATCTGTTTTACGATGATGGGATGTATCATAGTTTTATGCATCATGGAAAATTTTCCGGCGTCTCTATTGCCGACAGCCTGGTAAAGATGAACGGAGCGCTATCTGCTGCCGCTGTTTTTTTCCGCAATATTTCATACCTGGTAATTACATTTGGCACCGCATATGTTTATCGTCTTAAAAGCGATGGACGAGTAATTGCAAATTGTCATAAGCTGCCTGTGAAGCAGTTTGAACGGGGTTTGCTGACTGTTGATCGGATTGTAGACGAATGGTCGGTTTTGCTTGAGCATATCTGGTCCGAAAATCCTTTATTGAAAGTGATATTTACGGTTAGTCCGATACGTCACTGGAAAGATGGGGCTCATTTTAACCAGATTAGTAAGGCAACGCTTCTGCTGGCGGAACAGGCTTTGGCAGAAAAATATGCTGATCGGATATCCTATTTTCCCGCTTATGAACTGATGATGGATGAATTGCGCGATTATCGTTTTTATGCTGACGATATGTTTCATCCTTCTGATATTGCCGTCGATTATATATGGAAACGTTTCTGCGATGTTTATATGAACATGGACATAAAAGAAGTATTGAAGGAGGTGGAGAATATTAACAGGGCGCTAAATCACAGACCGTTAAATCCTTCTGCAGGCGCCTATAAGCAATTTTTAATGCAAACATTGTTAAAAATACGACGGCTGCGGAGTAAAAATCCTTACATTTGCCTGTTGGAAGAGGAGAGAGAAATAGCAAGTAAACTGCAAGAATAAAATGAATTATTCCATAAAAGAAATATCCGGCATTATTAAAGCGGCGTGTAAGATTGTAAGCGACAGGATGGTCGCTCATCTTCTGACGGATAGTCGCGCGATTTCATTTCCTGAAACCACATTGTTTTTTGCTCTTGAAACCAAGACAAATGACGGGCATAAATATGTTGGCGATTTATATAGACTGGGGGTGCGGAATTTTGTTATTTCGAAGGAGTTTGCAGCCTGTGAACAGATGAAAGAGGCTAATTTTCTGGTTGTTAAAGATACTATTAAAGCTTTGCAACAACTTGCGGCTTATCATCGTAAACGGTTTTCAATTCCGGTAATAGGAATAACGGGAAGTAATGGTAAGACCATTGTAAAAGAACTGTTATACCAGCTTATGCATATGGATTTTAATATTGTACGTTCTCCGCGGAGCTATAATTCGCAGATCGGCGTTCCTCTTTCCGTTTGGGAAATGAATGAGAAACATACGCTTGGTATTTTTGAGGCAGGTATTTCACATCCGTATGAAATGGATGGACTGCGTCCGGTTATTTTACCTGCGATAGGAGTCATTACAAATATCGGAGAGGCGCATCAGGAAAATTTCAGATCTGTAAAAGAAAAATGCAGAGAGAAGTTATCTCTCTTCATTGATAGCGACGTTATTATATATAATGCGGATGATAAGCTGATAGAAAGCGTACTGGAGGCGTCCTGTCTTTCCTGTAAGGCTATAGGGTGGAGTCGCAAAGATGCGGACGCCGCATTATATGTAAATTCCATTGAAAAGGGAGAAAAGACAACCAGGCTGCGCTGCACGATGATGGGTATTACGCATGAATATGTCATACCTTTTGTCGACGATGGTTTCATCGAGGATATAATACATTGCATGGCGGTCATGTTTTATTTGAGACCGTCGGATATAGTCAACAAGGATGATGTTTTTACGTCTCTGGAACCAGTGGCGATGCGTCTTGAGGTAAAGCGGGGGGTTCATGGTTGTCAGTTGATCAACGATTCTTATAATTCCGATATCAATTCTTTAGCTGTTGCCCTGGATTTTCAGCATAGCAGAATGGCTGGGAAAGAGCTGAAGAGTACGGTTATCCTTTCCGACATTCTGCAGTCGGGAATGTCTCCGGAATCTTTGTATGCCAGGGTTGCGGAGCTTCTCCGTCGCAAAAATGCCGGTCGTATTATTGGTATAGGACGGGATATCGGTAAGTGTGAAATACTGTTTGATGGAATGGAGAAGGAGTTTTATCCTTCAACCGAAGTTTTTATCAAGCAATTTAGACGGGATATGTTCCGGAATGAAGTGATACTTATTAAAGGTTCGCGTTCATTTCACTTTGAGGATATAACGGAACTACTGGAAGAAAAAGTCCATGAGACAATTCTTGAGGTTAATCTTGACGCGATTATTTATAATTATAATTATTACCGTTCGCGCCTTCATCCTCAGACAAAGATGGTTTGTATGGTGAAGGCTTTTGGCTATGGAGTGGGTTCTTTCGAACTGGCTAAAACGCTTCAGGAGCATCGCTGTGATTACCTGGCTGTTGCTGTTGCCGATGAAGGCGAGGATTTGAGGAGGGAAGGTATTTCCATTCCGATTATGGTTATGAATCCGGAATTAAGCGGCTTCAACTTGTTGTTTGATCATATGCTGGAGCCTGAAGTTTACAGTTTCCGTTTACTTGACGCATTGATAAAAGAGACGGAGCGTCGTGGTATTACTTCATTTCCTGTTCATATTAAAATAGATACGGGCATGCGCCGTCTTGGTTTTAACCTGGAAGACATACCGGAAATATGCCGTAGAGTAAAAGTGCAAAGCGGGCTTATTATTCGCTCTGTTTTTTCGCATCTTGCCGGTAGCGATTCGCCGGAGCTTGATGATTTTACCATGTGTCAGTTGAACTTGTATACGGGCGCTGCCGCTCAACTTGAAAAGGAACTTGGCTATCCGGTATTGAAACATGTACTGAATTCCGCCGGGATAGAACGGTTTATTGATTATCAAAAGGATATGGTACGTTTAGGGATTTCGCTTTACGGAGTCAGCGCATCCGGCGTTTCCAAAGGTCTACAATGCGTCTGTTCTCTTAAAACGGTTATACTCCAGATACGCGACATCCTTGCCGGCGATTCTGTGGGCTATGGGCGTAAGACATTTGTTAAGCGTGATTCCAGAATCGCCATCATACCCATCGGTTATGCGGATGGTTTTAGCCGGCGCCTGAGTAATGGAGTAGGGGAAGTACTTGTCGGAGGGCGGCGTTGTCCTGTCGTCGGAAATGTATGCATGGATGCATGTATGATAGATGTGACTGATGTGGATGCCAATGAAGGAGACCGGGTTATTATATTTAACGAGGAGTTGACCGTGAATGAAATCGCGAATAAAATAGGTACGATTCCATATGAAATACTAACTTCTATATCTCCTCGCGTTAAGCGGATATACTATAGGGAATAAAAACAATCTTTTGTTTTGTATTACGCTCGATTTGCACTACATTTGTCTCCTTGAATTTTAAAAGAAAAAGGAATGAGTTACAATTTATTGAAAGGTAAAAAAGGTATTATTTTCGGGGCGTTGAATGACTTGTCTATCGCATGGAAAGTCGCAGAGCGCGCAGTTGAAGAGGGCGCGGTTATTACTTTGTCAAATACGCCTGTTGCAGTTCGTATGGGCGAAGTGCAGGCCTTATCGGATAAGATTAGCGCCGAAGTGATTCCGGCTGATGCAACCAGCGTGGAGGATCTGGAAGAGGTGTTTTCGAAATCTGTTGAAATTCTTGGAGGAAAAGTAGATTTTGTTCTTCATTCAATAGGTATGAGTCCGAATGTACGCAAAAAGCATACTTATGATAATCTCGATTACGGATTGTTGTCAAAAACGCTTGACATATCGGCTGTTTCATTTCATAAGATGTTACAGACGGCAAAGAAGCTGGATGCTATCGCCGAGTATGGCTCTGTTGTGGCTCTCACTTATGTAGCGGCCCAGCGAACGTTTTTCGGATATAACGATATGGCCGACGCCAAGAGTTTACTGGAATCGATTGCCCGTAGTTTCGGGTATATTTACGGACGTGAAAAGAGCGTGCGTATAAATACGATTTCACAATCGCCCACAATTACCACTGCCGGTAGCGGGATTAAAGGGATGGATAACCTGATGGATTTCTCTGATAAGATGAGTCCGTTGGGCAATGCGTCGGCTGACGATTGTGCAAATTATTGTATGATGATGTTTTCCGATCTGACACGTAAAGTTACGATGCAGAATTTGTATCACGACGGCGGATTTTCAAGTATGGGTATGAGCCTTCGCGCGATGAATCAGTATAGTAAAGGTATGGAAGAATACACCGATGAAAACGGAAAGATTATATATGGTTAATTGTAATTGCGACCTCCTGTTTTTATGTTGATCAAAATCTACCCTGAAAATCCCAATCCAAAGGAGATCGGTAAGATCGTTAAGGTTTTACAGGATGGAGGTTTGGCGATTTATCCTACGGATACGAAGTATGCTATTGGTTGTGACGCCCTTGATGTACGTGCGGTTGAGCATATCTGCAGAATGAAGGGGGTCAATCCGGTTAAAAGTAATCTTTCGATTATTTGCTATGATTTGTCGGATATCAGCGGATATGCAAAAGTGAGTAACTCCGTATTTAAACTTATACGTGATTATCTTCCCGGACCTTATACATTTATTTTGCCGACAAACAGCGGTCTTCCCAAGATTTACAAAAAGCGTAAGGAGGTCGGTATACGTATGCCGGATAATCCTGTTATTCGTGAGATCTGTCATGAATTGGGTCATCCGGTGATGACAATGTCTGTTTATTATGATGCGGATGAGCCGGAATATACGACTGATCCCGAATTAATTCATGAAAAGTATGAAGACGAAGTTGATCTTGTCGTCGATGCAGGATATGGCGGTACGGAAGGCTCTACAGTTGTCGATTGTACGATAGAACCTTTTGAAATAATCCGTCAGGGGAAAGGACAAATAGAATTGTAAATCAAAAATTTTAACGTTTTATTTTCTCTCCGGCTTAAAAGTTAGAACGCATATTTCATTTTTAATGATCATTTCTCTTTTTTCTATTTCAATATCAGAACTCCTGACCAGATAAAAGTTTACAAGCTGAAAATAAGAGAGATATAGAAAATCGCGCCACAAACTGAAAATGTCGCGATATTTAAGACGGAAAAGAAAACAAAAAAGTCGTACATTTGCAAAAATAAACAAATAAATAGAGGATAAAAAGATGCAACTACAACTACCATTTTTCCCGGAAGGCACGAAGTATATCAATTCGA
>JAIROL010000034.1 GCA_031257565.1 Tannerella sp.
CCTAATACACGAATAAAAGATTTTTTCCGCACAGACCTTAACTTTACAATGGAGAAAATGATGAAGAAAGGTAGCCGTAGCTGGCAATTTTCGCTGCTAAATGCTACCGGCCACGAAAACCCCTACAATGTGTACCGCAAAGAAGGGAGATACAAAGCCTTTGTCCTCATACCCTTCATGCCGTCTTTTTCATTTAAAAGAGAGTTTTAAATCTTCAAATTGCAATGCATTGTTTATACTTTGCTCGGGATAAACCTGCGAGATAAAAAGCAGAAAGCATAACGCAAATAAGAACCACAGGGCGGTTTGTAACGCCATCTTCCGACGGCTTCCTGCTTTCCTGCTTTCTGCTTTCTGCTTTCTGCTTTCTGCCGACATATCACAAAACCATGCCGCGTGCAGTATAGATAAAAAGGAACTATAAAAGCCACTTATTGAGAACACGCTTCGTTATAATCACCCTCCGGTTGTCTGACCGCAGATGACGCGCAAAGGGAGGATTAATTAATTTAGTAATTCTTCCATCTTCGCCCATGTGAATTGAGACAGCGGATTGCCTTTTGCGACAAATGTCTCGTACAAGGCCGCTTTGGATTCCTGTAAGCGCATGATTTTTTCTTCGATCGTCTCCGTCGAGATGAAGCGATAGACCATGACATTCTTTTTTTGTCCAATGCGGTGCGCCCGACTCAGGGCTTGCATCTCGGCCGCCGGATTCCACCAGGGATCGAGGATGAAAACATAATCGGCGGCCGTAAGGTTAAGCCCCGTAGAACCGGCTTTGAGCGAAATAAAGAAACAGTAAATATCGTCATTTTCGGTAAACAGTCTGATTTCTTCCTCTCTCTTGAGGGTCTCTCCCTTCAACATGGCATATTTCCAGCCTTCTTCGTCAAATCTGGCCGCCAGCAGGTTCAGGTATTTAACGTACGACGAAAAAATAAGTACCTTATGATGGTTTGCTTTCAGGGTTTCAAAAGAAAGCATGATTTGATCAAATTTACCCGAATCCTCTGCATAATCCGGATCAACCAGTCTCGGATGATTCGCTAATTGTCGCAATCTATTCAGTCCCTGTAAGGCGATGAAATTATTGCGAGGCAGTTCGGGATTTTCCATAGCCTCCATGATTATATTTCGAATGCGGTTTTTTTCTTTATCGTATAGTGTTTGTTGAGATTCCGTCATATTACAAAAGACAATTTCCTGAGACAGAGGAGGCAGATCGGGGGCTACTTCTTCTTTCGTGCGCCTGAGGAGAAAAGGGCTGACGAGTCTTTTAAGCAACTCCTCCTGCTCTTTATTTTTTTCACGAACAATAGGTTGGATAAAATTTTTTTTAAACGAAGACAAATTACCCAGCAGTCCCTCATTGATGAAGTCAAACTGCGCCCACAGGTCTTCCGGCGAGTTTTCAAGAGGCGTCCCTGTCAACGCCAGCCTGTGAGATGACGAAAGTTGTCTGGCGGCTTGATACGCTTGGGAGGCAGGATTTTTGATATATTGGCTTTCGTCCAAGACAATCATCTGGAAAGTATATTCCCGGAGGTATTCGACGTCATTACGCATCAAGCCATACGAGGTGATAATTACCTGATACGGGAAAAATGCCCGTTCGATTTCCTGTTTGTCAACACTTTTCAGTCGTCTATCTTTGGTATAAATAAATGTCCGTAGATTGGGGGCGAAGCGTGCGAGTTCGTTTCGCCAGTTATGCAGTAGAGACATTGGAACAATCACTAAGGTCGCGTTCAAAGAATGAAGAGGTTCTTTCGTATAGATATGTTGCAACAATGTTATGACTTGCAAGGTCTTCCCCAGCCCCATGTCATCTGCTAAGCATCCGCCGAAACCGTTTTCATACAGATGCATCAGCCAATAAAATCCCTCTTTCTGATAAGTACGCAGCGTGGCCTGTAATGCAGGTATCAAAGGGCGTTTTACCGGTACTTGCAGTATATTGCAAATAAATTCCAACTTTTCTTCCGGTACATCTTTGTTTAGTGCATGATCTAATAAAGAAGCATATTTCTTGTTCAGCAAAAGGAGATCATCGCTCTCTTCACAGTATAACAGTAAATTATAATACTTTTCAAACCATTCCTGAGGGATCATAAAGACCGTTCCATCCGGTAACGTGTATACGTTGTTTCCTGCCAGAATATGATTCCTGAAACAACTGAAGGGCAACGAGTATTCTCCGATGACCACCTTGATATGAATCTCAAACCAGTCAATTTTCATCTCGAAATCATGATGGATGGAAACAGGATGGATAAATAACGCCCTGTCCAATTTGTTTTCGATGATAAATTCGTTGAGCGAGCCGCTTTTTCTCAGGTTCAACCATTCTATCAGCTGGCAGGAATCGTTTTGATCCGTAGAGAAATGGTTGAGGCCTTTGGCTTGGAGTCCTTCTTTTTGCAGAAGACTTACCAGATGACGCTCCCATTCCATATCCCGCTTATACCAGCGGATGACGGTAGCGCCGTCTTCGTTTCCCAATTCCACCGTTTTCATTTTCGAACTGTCAGGATAGATACGTGGGTTATTTTCATACTGGAAACTGAGGATCAATACCAGCTTCTGATGAAAATCTCTTTCCAGCGACAGGAATGCTTTTTTCTCCGGCTTTATCTCCTTAACGGGTATGCCTTGTATTCTCACCTCATGAGTCAACATAGTCTTAATTACGAAATTTTGCAGGTATAATTCTTCCGACCGGGCAGGCACGACTATATGACTTTTCTCGAAAAAGGGGGTCATTTTTTTTGCCTCGATATTTTCAACGTAACGTATTTTATTTCCTGTCAGAATGATACAGGGCTTTTCCGAAAGGACGACGCCGGGCTTTTTTCGCAAAGATATTTCCTTTCCCTCGCAGGTAAGCGAGATAAAATATCGCAGGCCGTCTTCGTCTTTCACCAAATTGAACAAACATTCGGCCGGCGAGGGAACAATGTGGATGCGATGTTTCTCATCCAACGTTTTGGAGGAAATATCTTGCCTCCAGAAAACAGGGATGTCGGTCTGCTGCGCCGTTTCCACTATCCGGCAGTTCGACAGCTCTATTCTGGGACGTATAAAACGATCTACAATATCTTGTTTCACTTCTTTCAGAAAAGCGAGGACGGATTTCTGCCTTGAATAGGTTTTCATCAGCGCCTGGTCGGTGACTTCCTCCACGAGTGTTATCAGTTTTATCTTCTCCGGCGGGATTCCTCGCGCTATTTCCTGTTTCACGTTCGGGACGCCCAGCAATTGCAAACTTCCATCCTCCATCCTCAAGGCCGAATACACATGAAATGAATATCCGAAAATCGGGCGTTCGGAAAGCGCAAGTATCAGTTCTTCTTTAGTATTCATCACATCCCTGTTCGGTTCATAGATGCAAAGATCCGAAAATTGTCTTTACAACGAGCAAAATTATTGAAAAAGAGACATACCATTATAGTACCTTAAATCCGCAAACTTTTTATATTTAGAAAAAGCAAAGCGCTGAAATAAAATAAATTAGCCAGCGCTTTGCCGTTTGAGAAAATTCACTTGTCCTTGTGATGTTAATAACATAAATAATTAAATCATCAAACGATGACAAAGATACAAAAAGTTTCTCAAACAATTACTCCTTTTGCAGGAGTTTCTTTCATAAACAGCGAATTTAACCGTTGCGTATTATCGCAACTTATTGATAAATATACTCTGCACGCGGCATGGTTTTGTGATATGTCGGCAGAAAGCAGAAAGCAGGAAGCCGTCGGAAGATAGCGTTACAAACCGCCCTGTAGTTCTTATTTGCGTTCTGCTTTCTGCTTTTTATCTCGCAAGTTTATCCAGAGCAAAGTATAGCTTGGATCAAGAACCTTTGCCGGCTATCGGCACAGCGATATTTTTCGTTTCGGCAGAAACTCCCCGTGGCGGCGTCTCTGAGTAAAGCGCCTTTTACCGTTTCTTCATCCTTGCTTTCCTCAGTCTGAGATATAAATACGACCCGAATATCAGAATAAGCGAACTGATATGGATGTATTGTTTTACCTGTTGACTGACTTTAATATCTGCAAAGCCGGCGCTTTGTCCACGTCCGCCGCCGCCTCTTCCCCGGCTTGCAGAAACTTCTCCGCGTCCGCTTTCCGGCGGCGCATTCCGAGCTTCGGGCGCCTGTTCTTCTCCGTGATGACGGATATTTTCCGCTGCAATCCGGTTATCAGGCGCCTGCGTATTTTCAATCTGCGCACGTCCGCCGCCGCCTCTCGGATTAAGCAGTCCGCCGACTTGAATACCCATGGCATGGATAAATAAAAGCGCATATAAAACGTAAGACCATCGCTGCAGTTTCTTCCAGCTGACGCCTCCCATGCGTTTATGTATCGAATCGAACGAGGTAACCCAAAGGGGTATGAACAATATTAACAGTACGATACCCAGCACAAGACTGAAATTTGTCGCCCACAGGCCGGCTTCGTTTGCGGCTCTTGCCGTTTCCATGTATTCGTCGTGACGGGTAAAGTACGCCAACGATCCGGGAAAATTGTGGCTTACCCGTATTAAAGAATGTGCAAATATGGGAAACCCGGATATGATAGACAGTTCCTTCCTTATGGACATCAGTTTTTTTACCCACTTGAACCGGACGTCAAGAGCGCCTGCATACATGATGATGATTAATAACGGGAATCCGAATGTAGCTGCGTGTATGTAATCCCTTATGATTCCTCCAAGGAACGGGATACGGTTGAAGCCGAATGTTTCGACGCCGAATATCCGTCCGATATAAGGGAGCGCAACCAAAGCAAACGGCAGTCCCAATACAATGTAATAAATCGCGGCATGTCTCTTTATTGATTTTGATAATAAAACGCTCGCTAAAGTAAGGACGGCGACACATGTAATCAGAGGCAGTGCGGAATACAGGAACTGTATGAAATCCAACAATATTTTGACCATAATACAGGAAATGTTTTAGGGTTGTTTGAACAATTTTCCTGCAGCGCCGATACCGGCGCACGCGACGACTACGCCTTTTGTAGCGACCGCCGTTTTGACGTCGATGGCGTAGATAGTGGGCTGGAAAGCGGGTTGAGTGTCGTCATTACTGACGGAGACGACCGGCATGTAGGCGATTCCATCTTCGAAATAGGGCGAGCTTCCGAAACTTCCGATGTTTTCGATCTCCGGCAATCCGGAGACCCAGGCGAGCGTCTTGCCGGCGGCGTTGAACACGGCTAATCGTTTTGCATCGCCCATTGCCGCAACGCTCTCGGAGGAGTACATCTGAAGCAGGAAATAATCCTCCGAGACGTACCATACCTTAAAGAGATGTATGCCTCCGGCAGCCGTCTGGATATCAAAATAATAATCCCGGTCAAACTCCTCCGTACCCGCCTTGATGCGTATGACGCCCGACTTTTTAGTCGTCCGGCTGTCGTAGGCCGATGAGAATACGTAGATGTTGCTCCGGTCGTCGGCGACGATATTGGAGTAATACTGCGAACGGTAGCGCGAACTTGCATAGCTCAGACGGTTGTCGCGAATGATTTTGGGATTATCGAAATTCGTATTGCTGTAAATCGCTACCCATACGCTGTCGGGATAAGCGGTCGTCGTGGCGGGCGCCTCGGCGACGCCCTGCGCTACGCCGTAGGCGCTGACGCCTATCGGACAAACGGCGGTGAACAGTTTGCCGTTCACGTCTACGATGCCCGAAAAGGTCGTATATTCGCCGGTTCCAAGGAAATTCTCGGTCGAAATGGTTTTGGTTGTCAGCGTTTGGGCTTCCATGTCCAGAACGGTAAAGGTTACGCCCTGTTGAGGGTTTCCGGCGTCGTCCTTTCTGTCGGTAGCTCCGGCTGCTGCGGTTATGATGTGATTGCCGTAGAAGCCATAGGTCGTAAACCGGTTGGTGATTTCAAACCTGACGCTCCGTTCCTCGATCTGCCCATTTGCGTTGAGAGTATAAGAGGAGCCGGTCCCGGCATTTGCCTGATTATATACGAGCCGGTAAAGATATTTGTTGTTATAAAACAACCAGGCGGTACCGGTTTCCGTTTCGAGACCCGAATTGACGATGGTGAGTTCGCCGCCGTCCAACTTGTCGGTTTGCAGCAGATAGGAGGCTTCGCCGCTTGATGCGGCAATAACGTACGAGCCTTTTTCATTGTCGGACACGTCATTGTCCTTGTCACACGATACGGCGAAAAAAACGATGGCCGTCATTAAACTTAAAAATACATTCTTCTTCATTTTGTTAATCATTAAAATTTCACTTACTTGTTTTTACCTGTTAGAAAATCGTTAGAAAATATCTTATTTTGGCGTAAAAAGCCCTGCCCGGTTTCTGTAGACTGAAATTGTCGTACAGTTTCTCGTCGGTCAGGTTTTTACATTCTGCCGTGATATTGTAGCGTCCGTTCGCTATCGTATAAGTGAGGCTGACGTCGTGCGAAAACTGGCTCGGAACCACTCTTTTCGACGATGAACCGTGCCTTTCCGAATACAAGGGAAATTCGTGCACGTAATTGCTGTTATAGCCAAAACTTAAATGATTGCTCCGACGGATAAAATTCCTCCATACGACTTCGACGTCGCCGGATGCAAAGAAATACGGGATGTTGGGAATACGCGCTCTGTAGGTTGTACTGGCCGACGCGCCCATCGTTTCCGGTTCATTGTCGCGGATGTTCTGGGAGGTTGCGTTGACGCCCGCCGTGACGACGTTTTTGTACGAATAGCGTATTTCTCCTTCCAGACTGATGTTGCGCACGTATCCGTGATTGATGTGCGAAGCGTAATACTTGCCCGAATAGCTGTCTGTGACGCGGCGGATATAATCCTTCGTATTGCGCAGGATGTAGCCCGCGTCGATGTAGACAAAATGCGTTTTATCGAAATCTTTACTGTACGACAGGTTGACGTTGTAATTGTCGCTGTTCTCGGCTTTCAGCCCGGTCGAGCCGCGTTCCAGTTCTTCGTTTCCGAACAGTTCGTTGTCGGTCGGCAGGCGGTACGTTTTCTCATAGGAAAGTTTGCCCTGTAAATCCTTCCAGAAATACGTTCCGGCAATTCCATATCCCATGGCCGTGAATGTTTCGCTGAAAATCTCGTATTTAGGGTGGCCGGTATCCGCCGAAACATCTTTGGGACCTTTGCTGTATTGCAGGTAATGCTTCCCGAAGACGGAGACATTCCACCGGTTATCGAAGTTCAGCCGATAAGAGAGGCCGGAGACGTTTTTCAGCGACGTTTTGGGCATCGTATCGGTGGCCGTGACGCTTGCGTCGCTCGGCGTGGAGCGGGTATTCCGGTCGAACGACGACAGCACGTCGTTCAGTACGAACGAATGATGTTCGTCAATGCGATAGTTTGCGGTGAAAGTCGTGTTCCCGTTTTTGTTTTCATATTCCGAATCCTGATAGTTTTGTTCCCCCAGTTTCCCGTTGTTGTATTTCGATTCGCCGCGCCAGTTATATTCGTATGTTGCCGTATCAATGTTGTGCGTCAGGTTTTTGTTGTAGTTAGCCGTCAGGTTTACGTTCAGACCTTCGACGAAGAGATTCCGCTTTGCGTACTGCAACGAAGGCATCAAGGTTTCGCCCTTGTTGTGTTTCTGACCGTAAACGACGTCCTGCCGCACGCCGTTTTGTGTTTCCTTGTACGTCTTTCCGGCGTTGAGGCTTATCACCAGGCGGTCGGCAAACGGCTTGTTCACCACTCCCGCCCGGAGGATGACGGTTTCGTTGTGATACGTATCGTGAAACCGCCGGATACGTTCCACCTTGTCGCTGTTGATTTGCCCCGTTTCCAGGTCTTTGACGGCATTATCTATCCGGTAACTGTTATCGGAATAGTTCTGAAAAGCGTTCAGTTCGACCATAAATCCGTTCTTTGCCGTGTATCCGGCATTGACCGACGAGCGGTGCGTATTGAAAGAACCATAGGAATAGGAAACATCTACAAACGTCCTTCTCCGCTGATTCGTCACGATGTTGACCGCTCCGCCGATGGCGTCGCCGCCGAAACCGACCGGCACAACGCCCTTGTAGATCTCTATCCGCTCGGCCAGATTGACGGGGATGTTATTAATCTGGAACGATGCGCCCATGCCTTCCATCGGGACGCCGTCCAGGAAAAACTTAACGTGCCGCCCCGAGAACCCGTTGAGCGAGAAGTGCAGGTCGGACCCCAGTCCGCCGGATTCGCGAATCTTCACGCCCGACACCCGGCTCATGGCGTGCGCCAGGTCGAGGGTCGTATTTTGCAGACTTTTGGCGTCGATGGCCACCACGTTGAACGACGATTCTTTCACGCGCTGAACCGGCGATTTGGCCTCGACTACGACTTCGTCCAGCGCCGTCGTTTTTTCTTCCAGCCTTATCCGAAACTGCCGCCGCTCGCCCGGTTTTATTTCGAGTTGCTGTTCAAAAGGAACATATCCTGTATATTGTACGCAAAGCGTAAGTTTACCGGCGCTGACATGGAGCGTAAAATCGCCGTTCCGGTTGGTTTGCGTCCCTGTCTGCGTATCCTTTACGAAGACATTGGCGGCTTCGACCGGTTTGCCGCCGGCGTCTTTCACCGTTCCGCGAATAACGGCCTGCCGCTCCTGCTGCGCAAACGATGAATTGATGGAGAAACATAATAATACTGCTACTATTGATAACCTAAGATGTGGACGTTTTAAATAAATCATTTGTTTTAAGATTTTTAAGTGAACTATATGTTTAAAAAATATGTTTAAAAACAACGCGGTAAAGGTAGTGCGCGGATATTTTACCGAAAATCCCCAATAATTTGGATTTTTCGTGTGTTTTGAGCGTAAAATCTAACCATTATTGGGGATATGTTTTTCCGGTGAAAAGATAATACATTTCGGGAAAGTTGCATAAATTCGTTTCGTGCGTACATTATTTATTTTTAACGCTAAGGAAACATAGAACTCGCCATGTTTATAAATTTTCGGCGCAAGCCGTTATAGATATTCGTTTCATACAAATAAAAAAAATCTTCTGCGATGTTACGTTTTTCTTTTTCAATCGTCATATAGACAAAATGGATATCGAGACATTTAAAATAACGGTAGCGCCTCTCAGAGAAAAACTGCTTGCTTATACGCTAAGACTCGCCGAAGGACGGATCGACGTAGAAGATGTGGTGCAGGATGTTTTTCTTAGGCTATGGTCTATGCGCGAAAAATTAGATGATTATCAGCATGTGGAAGCGCTTGCATATAAAGTGACGAAAAACAAAGTATTGGACGAGCTGAAAAGATGTCGTACCGATAGCCTTGAAAACATACAACCGTCGGCGTTAAATCTGCACAATATGGAAAGTCCGGAAAAGATCGCCGAGCAACACGATACGACTGCACATATAAAAATGTTTATCGAGGCGCTTCCTTCGCTCCAGCAAACAATTATACGGATGAAAGATATCGAAGGATCAGAACTCCTGACCTGGCACAGATTGGATTGTCGCGATTTTGACAACTGCCTAATCTGCGTCAATGGCTATATTCCACAGGGACAGCGCTTTACGGGCTACGAGTTTTAGATTCAGAGGCATGAGCCGGATCAGGATGGATTGTCGCGACTTTGAAGCATAATGTCAAAGAAGTTCCG